>JBKJOI010000411.1:0-12635 GCA_046595695.1 Haliangiales bacterium
CGCAGCGAGCGCGCGCGCTTGCTGCGCATCCGCCTCGAGGGCGAGCCTGCGCACCTGAACCCCATGATCGACCCCGACGTCGATACGCTGCGCATCGCCGAGGACACGATCTTCGAGACCCTCTTGCGCGCGGAGCCCGGGCCCGACGAGGGCGGACCGGGCGTGCTGCGCGCCGGGCTCGCCGAGTCGTGGCGCGTGGCGGCGGGCGGCTACGAGATCCGCGTGCTCGTGCGCGAGGGCGTGAAGTTCCACGACGGCGAGCGCTTCACCGTCGTCGACGCGCAGTACTCGCTCGACATGGCGCGCTCGGCGGCGGTGCGCTCGCCGCGCCTGCGCGAGGCGCTCGCCGACGTGATCACGGTCGAGCTGGTCGGCCCGCGCGAGCTGCGCCTCCTGCTGCGCCGGCCGAACGCGTTCGTGCTGCGCGCGCTCGCCGAGGTGCCCATGCTGCCCGACCACGTCTACCGCACGCCCGGCAAGCCGAGCGCGCTCGATCGTCACGCCAAGAATCGCGCTCCGGTCGGCACCGGGCCCTACCGCTTCGTGCGCTGGGACAAGGGCGAGCGCATCGTGCTGGCCCGCAACGAGACCTACTGGGGCAGCGCGCCCGCCGTCGAGGAGCTCGAGTTCGTCATCGAGCCCGACGCCGCGCGGGCGCTGACCCGCGCCAAGCGCGGCGAGATCGACGTCGTGCCGGCGCTGTCGCCCACGCACTACCCCGACCAGGCGAACGCGATGGTCGCCGACTTCCACCTGCTGCGCCTGCGCCCGACGCGGCTGCGCTACCTGGTCCTGAACGTCACCCAGCCGCCGCTCGACGACGCGCGGGTGCGCCACGCGATCGCGCTGATCGTCGATCGCAAGAAGCTCACCGCCGAGCTCGGACACGGCATGGCGCGTGCGGTCGCCGGGCCGGTCTGGCCGGGCGGCCCCGGCGACGGCGCGAGCCCCGCGGCGCCTGGCTTCGACCCGACCGGCGCCGTGGCGCTCCTGGACGCGGCCGGCTGGATCGACAGCGATGGTGACGGCGTGCGCGAGCGCGCCGGGCTCAAGCTGCGCGTCGCGCTGCTCGCAGGCGCGGACGCGCGCGGCGACGCCGAGCGCGACGTGGTCGTGATCGGGCTGCGCAAGGCCGGCTTCGTCGTCGAGGTCCGCTCCGGCGATCCCGGCGTGCTGAGGAACCGGCTGAAGAGCGGCGACTTCGAGCTCGCCATCATCGAATGGCGCGCGCGCACCGATGAGGACCTGCAGCCGCTCCTGGGCACCGGCGGCGTGCGCAACTGGGGCGGCTACACCTCGAAGCCCATGGACGCCGCGCTCCTCGCCGTCGAGACGGCGTGGGAGCCGGCCGCGCGCGCCACGCGCATCGCCGAGGTCGCGCGCCTGATCGCCGAGGACTGGCCGATCGTGGCGCTCTACGCCGCCGATCCGATCGGCCTCGTCCACCGCCGCGTGCGCGGCCTGGTCGTGCGCGACGGCTGGTTCTCCTTCCGCGGCCTCACCCTGGATCCCGCGTGAAGCCGGCCACGGCTCGACTCCCTGGCGCGATCTTACTTTCGGGGACGGTGCTCAGGATCTTACTTTCGGGCGCAGCTCTTGGCGCGGCAGGTCTCTGCGTCGCGCTCGCCGCCTGCAGCGGCAAGCCCGCGCCGACGGCGACCGCGGTCACGATCCGCATCCACCTGCCCTCCGAGCCGCCGCACTTGAACCCGCTGCTCTCGAGCGACTTCCTGGTCACCCAGGTCGTCCTCGGCGACGTCTACGAGCCGCTGTTCACGCTCGACCCGCACGGCGCGATCGTCCCGGTGCTCGCCGAGCGCATCGACGTCTCGCCCGACGACACCACGTGGACCTTCACGGTGCGGCCCGGCGTCACCTGGCACGACGGCGCCGCCTTCTCCGCCGACGACGTCGCCTTCTCGCTACGCCTGCTCGCGCCCGGCGGCGCGCCCGCCGTGCTCGCCGCCGACTTCGACGACGTGCGCGCGATCGACGTCGTCGACGCGCGCACCGTGCGCGTGGCCTTCACGGGCTTCCGCCTGGGCCGGCGCGCGAGCCTGGCGCTCGTGCCGGTGCTGCCCGCGCACGTCTTCGCCGCCACCAAGCCTGCCGATCTGCTCGCGCACCCGGCCACGCGCGCGCCCATCGGGACCGGGCCGTACGCGTTCGCCGCCTGGGAGCCCGGGCGCGAGATCCGGCTCGTCCGCGCGCCTGCCTTCCGCGGCCCGCGGCCCGCCGCCGAGCGCGTCGTCTACCGCGTCGTCGCCGATCGCGCCCAGGCGCTCGCGCAGCTCGGCGCCGGCGAGCTGCACCTCATCCTGTCGGTGGCACCTGGGCCGCTCCTCGACCAGGCCGCCGCCGACGCGCACGTCCGGCTCGCCCCCTACGACTACCCGTACTACCTGGCGGCGCGCTGGAACTGCCGTCCCGGGCCGCTCGCCGACCCGCGCGTGCGCCGCGCGCTGACCATGCTGCTCGACCGCGACACCGTCGTGCGCGAGATCCTGCGCGGCCGCGGCCGCGTGGCCAGCGCGCCCTGGGAGCCTGACGACGCGGCGTACGATCCCACCGTGACGCCGTACCCGTTCGATCCAGCGGCCGCGCGGGTCCTGCTGGCGCAGGCTGGCGTGGCCTCGCTGAAGGTCGCCCTGCTCGTGCCCGCGGGTTCGTCCACGCTGGGTCGCATCGCCGCGATCTGGCAAGCCGATGCGCGCGCTGCCGGTGTGACCCTCGACATCGTCGAGGACGCCGCCGTGATCGATCGCGCCCGCCGCGGCGAGTTCGAGGGCATCGCCTTCGGCTGGACGACCGGCCCCGAGCAAGACCTCTTTCACCACTTCCACTCGTCGCAGGCGGGCGGAGACAACTATGGCGCGTGCGCCGACGCCGAGCTGGACTCGTTGCTTGCCGACGTCCGGACGACGGCGTCACGAGACGCACGCGTGCTGCTCGAGCACCGGCTGCACCGGCGCCTGCACGATCTCGAGCTGGTCACCGTCATCAGCGTCGACGTGAGGACGGCCGCCGCGTCGGCGCAGCTGCAGGGGCTGCGACCGGGGCCGTACGGCGCTCCGGTGCGCGAGATGTCGCTGCTCAGCAGGTAACGCGAGCCCCCTGCCCCACCCGCGCCCGGACATCGGCGCACCGCCCACGATGACTCATCGCGCCGCCCCCGGCGCGGCGCACGCCGAGATCTCGGCCGCTGCCAGCACCTCGGACACCAGGGCGGCACCTGGCCGAGCTAGCGGATCCATCAACAGGCAGGCGTCGAGCACCTCGGCCACCCTGGCCGGGCACGCCTTCCAGGTCGCCGCCACCGAACGGGGCGCAGGAACCGCTCGTCGCTCGAGGAGCGCGAGCACGGGAGGCTCGGCGAAGGGACGGCCGCCAGTCACCAGCTCGTAGGCGATCACGCCGAACGCGAAGATGTCGGCAGCGGCCGTGAGCTTCTCGCGGCCCTCGATGAGCTCAGGCGCGATGTACGAGGGTGTTCCCGGCAGGTAGCCCGTGCGCGTGAGGAAGCTCGAGCCGGGCACGCTCGAGTCCAGGGTCGATTGCGATCCGGGAGCGCGGCCCGCGCCAGCTGCCTGTTCGTCCTCGGTATCCTCAGGCCGCCCGCGCGGGTCGCCGCTCGGCGCGGGAGCGCGCTTCCGGCCGGCCGCGGCCAGCGCCCGCGGCAGGCTCTTGATCGCGAAATCACGCGTCGGTGTGTCCACGCTGGGGCTCGGTGTCAGCATTTGCGCGGCGAGGGGCGAGGCCGCGAGCGACCTGGCGAGACCCGCCGACGAGCTCTCGAGCAGATCCTCGGCGCTCGGCTTGGTGAAGCGCTCGGTATCGGGGTTGAGCGCGATGCCGAAGTCGGAGATCTTCACCATCGGTGGGCCTCCGGCGACCGGCGTGACCAGCACGTTCCCGGGCTTGAGATCGCGGTGCACGACGCCGGCGCGATGCAGCGCCACGAGCCCGTCGGCGATCTGCCGCAGCACGGGCAAGGCCCAGCCTGGCTGGCCGTAGCGCTCGCGGTGCTCGTAGAGCGAGGTGCCCTCGACGAGCTCCATGACCAGGTACAGGAAGCCCGACGAGGCGACGTCCACATCGAGGATGCCGACGATGTTGGGATGCGCGATCGTCGACGCCATCTGCGCCTCGCGCGCGAGCCGCGCCAGCGATTCACCGTGGACCTCGCGCGCGAGCTTGAGCGCCAGCTTGCGGCCGTCAGCGAGCCGCGTGACCGCGTAGACGATGCCCATACCACCCGAGCCGATGGGGCGCTCGACGCGATAGCGGCCCTGGATGACCTCGCCGCTGACCAGCTCGCGGGCGGTCGAGGTGCTCGCGGTCGCGAGCGCGACCGCCGCGTAGATCTGCGAGGCGCGATCGGCGATCTGCCGGCGCAGCTCCTCGTTCAGCTGCTCGATCTCGGTGCGGCGCCGCTCGAGCTGATCCACGCGCTGCCCGAGCTCCGCGTTCAGGCTGTCGCTGTCCCCGAGCGAATGGATGTGCTTCCGGCTGAGCAGGAGCGAGAGAAACAGCGCGAACAGCGCCAGACCGATGCTGGCGAGGCGTACCCCGCCCAGCAGATCCCCGAGCCCGAGCCACCAGCTGAAGTCCGGGAATCCGGTCAGGCCGACCGCCAGCCACGAGCCGAGAAAGTAGATGGCGCTGCTTCGATCGATGCCACGCCGGAGCAGGCGCGCGCAGATCGTCAGCTGGTAGGCCACCACGATCCCGATATAGAGCACGACGGCCATGCCCGCCACGCGCGTGGCGATGAACGGCCCGGCAAAGCCGATCGAGATCGCGCACACCACGCCGCAGAGCGGCCAGAAGCCCCGCCAGGGCCGACCGAGGCCGAAGAAGTCATGGCTGAAGTTGACCGACACGGTGCCGGCGACCGCCAGCGCGACCGCCAGCAGCGGGGTGTCGTAGACGCCGAAGACACCCTGGGTCCAGCCGGCGACGAAGAGCGGGTAGAAGCTCGCGGTCAGCCCCTGCACGCCGAACGAGAAGTAGGCCCGCCGGCGCCGATCGGCGAAGTAGATCACGAGCGAGGTGACGCCAATCTGGAACAGGCCCACCACGGCCGCGCCACTGGCCAGCAGGTTGAAGGCGTTCACCGCGGTGGCCGCGGCGTCGCTGTCCTCGAAGGGCAAGAGCCGTGGCACCGTGCCCCAGCGCGCGCTCTGCGTCCAGCGATGCTCGATGATGAGCTCGAGGTCCAGCTCGCCATCCGCCGAGAGTGCGCCCGGGATGGACCAGGCGTGAGGGCCGCGCCGGCGGTAGCCGTCCTTGCTGGCGCGGTTCAGATCGGTCGCGTCCTCGCCATCGCAACGCAGGTGGACCACGGCCGCGAGATCCGGCAGCACGAGCTGCAGGCGCTGCCCCCGCCACTCGGGCCGCACCTGCGCTCGCGCGCGCAGGCGGTAGCGGCCGGGACGGTCGGGCACGCGACCGTCATCGAGGAGCGTCGGCAGCACGACCATGACCGGCGGCGCACCGGGGCCGTCGACCGTCAGCTCCCAGGAATCGAGTCGGACCGCGTTCGGACCCTCGCAGGCCACGAGGCCCACGAGGCCCACGAGGCCCACGAGGCCCACGAGGAAGAGGAACGCGGGCGCGGCGCATCTCCTCACGCCCGGATCATGCTATGCAATCGACGCCGAGCGCAATCCGTCGTCGATCGGCTTGCTCGCGGGCGAGCTCGAGCGCATGACCCGCGCGCGCCAGCCAGCGACGGCGACGGCGACGCCCCGCGCCGCGTGTCCCTACCTCCGCGACTCGTCGAGCAGCGCCTTCACTTCGTTGTAGCGAATGCCCGCGACCTCGCCGATCGGCGCGCCGGTCGGCAGCCACAGGAAGTCGGGGTGAGCCGTCCGCGACGCACCCACGTACTCGCCGCCGATGATCGTCCCAGCGGCATCCAGCTCGAGGACGTAGTGGTAGCGGTCGGTGCGGGTGTACGTGTCGATCTCCGCCACGTGGTTGCCGCGCGAGGGCTGCGACTCGGTGATGTACTGCAGGCCCATCTCGACCTCGGCGAAGCGCTTCGCCGCCGGGTTGAACGCGTACGTCGCCGCGCCCGTCGGCACGGTGCTCACGAGCTCGATGGTGCTGGCGGCGTAGCCGGTGACCAGCCAGTGCACCACGGTGCCCGCGGCCGCGCGCACGGTGCACGACTCGTTGGACGTCGAGGCGTACGGACGGCAGGTGAAGGTGCTCTCGCTCGCGGGCGCGCCCTCGTTCACGTACAGATCGGCGTCGCCGTCACCGGTCAGGTTGATGTGCACGACGCCGCCCGCCGGCACGACCACGGTGCCGGTGCGCGACGCGCCCGCGGCCACCGCGGCCGCCAGCACGACGGTGCTCTCGCCCTGCGCGCCGGCGCCACCGACGAGCTCCACGGCCTGGTCGAGCGTGATCTCGTTCTGCTTCGTGATCTCGTAGCCGCGCAGCGGCTGGTTCCAGACCTCGGCGTTGTAGGTGCGGTCCTCGACGAGCGCCTCGCCGCGAACGCCCAGGTAGTTGGTCGCGATGATATGGAGCGCGCCCGGGTTGGTGTCGAGGCAGGCGGCCGAGACCGGCCGACCGTAGTCATCGAAGCGCACCTGCTCGTCGTTGCAGCGGCGCGACAGGAAGCGCGAGCTCGAGTTGTTGCGCGCGTACAGGATGGTCAGCAGACCCTCGATGTCGCCCGGGTAGAAGGTCACGCCGTTGCGGACGACCGGATTGAGCGGGGGCAGCTCGCGGATCGCCGCGGCCGCCCAGCCCTCGCAGATGCCGACCCACGCCGGAATCTCGGTGGTCGACGACTGCACGCCGACGAGTCGGCTGACCGCGTCGGGCACGCCGGGCCGACCGAACGCCGTCGCGTACTTCGCGGCCGGCGACGCCTCGTCGCCGTCCCACTTGTGATTCAAAGAATCCTTCTGCGACGCCCAGTAATCGCCCGCCCACGGGATATTGCGCGCTTCACCGCGCGCGGGCAGACGATCGAAGCGTCGCTCGAGCGACGCATCGAAGCGCGCCGGGTCGTTCTGCGCATCGATCGCGTCGCCCTTGAACTCGCCGCGATCGCCCTTGCCGCCCACATCCGAGAAGCCCGCGTCGGCGCAACCCGCCACCATCGAGACCACCGCCAGTGTTGCGCCACACATCGTATTCATCGTCTTCATTGCCGTCTCTCCACGTACTTCGGTTCGTTTCCGCTTTTCCCGGCGGAACGCGCCAACTCAGAGCAACGTGCGTGCCACGCGTAAATGCGCGACACGACGAGCACGTGGGAGACCATGCCGTGGCTGGATCGGTTGCAACCGCCGGCTAGCGGAGAAGCTAGTCCAATGGCCGAGCAGGCCACGGTCCATTAGTTTGAGCCCAGACCGTTTTCGCGTCAGGGCAGGGGAACCAGGTGCACCGCCGGCCAGCGGAAGCTGAGCCCGGCCAGGTCCAGGACGTCGCCGGCGTCGGCCTGGTTGACGAAGTGCAGCGCCGGGAAGCCCATGCGGAAGGCAGAATCGCCCGCGAGCGCGAAGCTGAACGGCGAGGCGGGCGTGACGTGCGGCGTGGTCGCCACGTAGGTCTTGTCGGCGCGCACCAGCCTGAGGGTGTCGCTCGTCGCGCCCTGCTCGAGCTCGAAGCCGCGCCACTCCTCGGTCTCGAAGAGTGGCTCGCCGCGCCAGCTCAGCTGGCCCTGATCGTCGGGGCGATCCAGGCTCGCCGCCTTGACCCCCATCTTGACCGTGGTGGCGTCGCCGGGCGCACCCAGCGTGACCTCCGCGGAGGCCGTGCCCGCGCCCTCGATGTGCCAGCGCCCCTCGTTCTCGACGGGTACACAAAACGAGGCGCTGACGAGCGTCACGCTCGACCAGCGGCGCACGCGCAGGCCGTCGAGGTCGGACTCCTCGCCTCTCTCCAGCGCGTCGACGCTCACGTACGACGAGCAGCGGTCGACGAGCACGCCGACGCTGCTGGCGCCGGCCTGGGTGTGCTGGCTGCGCTCGAAAGGGAAGCTCGACGACACGCTCATGAGGCTCACGCGCTCGCCCGGCATGTCGGTGGAGATCCTGATCTCATCGCCGGCCACCAGCGAGGCCGTGCTGTCGAGTGGCAGTGCGTTGTTCCAGAGCGGTAGGCGACGCGGCGCCCCACAGCCGAGGATCTCCAGCTCGAGCTCGGTCTCGCCCGCGTGTCCGTAGAAAATGCCTCCCGGGAACTCCGGGTCGACGTACACCACCTCGACGATCTGGCCGCCGCGAACCAGCCGCAACTCTGCCACGCATGTCGCGCTGGAGCAGGGATCGTACACGTCGTCTTCCTGGCGAGACTCCCCCGGTTGAAGGAAGTCCGACGGGTCGCAGCCGGTCGTGTCGGGTTGGTCGAAATACACGCGAAGACTCGTGGACCCCTGCACCGTGCGCGCGAGCACCAGGTCGAGAGTCTGCGACACCGGCGGGTTCTCGCCCGCGTCGGGCTGCGCTTCACTCGTGCACGCGACGAGAAGCAGAGCAGTGAGGACGGCATGGACGGGCTTCATGCCGACCAGACTACGCAAGACTCGGGCCGTGATCGTCGACATCGCGCACACCGTCGAGCGCCACCACTCCACACGCGCGGCAGGACCCGCGCACCTCCACCGGTGCCCGCTACGATCCGACGCCTACGACGACGCCGACGACGACGACGACGACGACGACGACGACGACGCCAACCATCCGTTATCCTTCACATCACGCCGTCCAGCCGGTGCCTCCCCGTGATCCACGGCACACCCCGAGTCCCCTCCCCGCGATCTGGGCGAACACTTGCCCCCGTGATAGCGTCTCTACCCTATGGAAACTGGCGCGGTGACAGGGAAATCTCCCGCCCGCGTGGGCGTGGACGGTGACCCTGATCAACCGCCCCGCTTGCCGGTGCCACCTGCTCCGCGCCGCCCGAGAGGTCGCTGGCGCTGGCTGGGCCGCATCGCGCTCGCGCTGCTCGGTGTCCTGATCGTCGGCTACCTGACCTTGCACAACCGGCTGAACGGCGCGCGCCTCGCTCGCTTCGTGACCGACGAGGTCATGAACCCCAACATCAACGGCCGCCTGGAGGTCGAGTCGATCCAGTGGCCGGTCGGCGCGATCCTGGACATCCGCCACGTCGACGTCGAGATCCGCGGTATCAAGATCTACGATCCGGGCGGCAAGCTCGTGATGTGGGCGCCCAGCGCGACCGCCGTGATCGACGCGTGGGAGCTCATCAAGCCGCGCTGGCTAGACGGCCACGGCGACATCTTGGTCCACGAGCTCTCGATGAAGCAGGGATGGGCCGACATCACCGAGTACCCGACGCCCGCGGGTGAGCGCGACAGCGAGATCGGCTTCGTGCAGGCGTTCTCGCCCAAGCCGGCGCGCGCGGCGGCGGCCGCCGCCGGTGTGCTGCCGCGCCGCGACTGGATCGTCAACCTGCACGGCGCGACGCTCGAGCACGTCGATGTCGAGCTCAACTTCCTGCAGTGGCAGGCGCACCTCCACGACGTCTCCTCGCAGGCGTGGCTGTGGTCGAACCTGCGCGACGAGAAGAACC
The DNA here is from genome assembly GCA_046595695.1 of Haliangiales bacterium. Taxonomy (GTDB): domain Bacteria; phylum Myxococcota_A; class Polyangia; order Haliangiales; family SHYZ01; genus JBKJOI01. Next base: position 9,562 of record JBKJOI010000411.1, read on the forward strand.
CCGAGTTCATGTTCTCGTTGCCGGTCCAGGCCGACAAGCCGGCTCTGGTCGCGGCCGCGCGCCTGAACCTCCTCGGCGGCCAGGTCTTCGACCTCGAGAACGCCGCGATCACCCGCTTCGGGCAGCTGCCCGGCGCGCCCTTCGAGCTGGTCTGGGCCCTGAAGGCGACCACCGTCGAGGGCGCCATCGTCGAGACCAACGGCACCATGGGGCTCGCGCCGCCCAGCCACGACTCGCTCGTGTTCCACCTCGATGCGACCAACGCGAGCGGCCTGGCCTCGCGCTACACGGACGGCGTGCTGCGCGGCGCCGACGCCGCGGTGACCCTCGACATCGCCGGCTTCAGCTCGGATCTGACCATGCACGTGGTCGCCAAGAACATCGACGTCGACGCCCGCGAGGTGATCCGCGACGCACCGGTCGCGACCATCCCCATCGTCGAGGCCACGTACCAGCTCGGTCGCGAGGAGGCCAACCTGGATCGCCTCGAGGTCGACGTGCTCGGCGGCAAGATCAGCGGCGCGGGCACGCTCGACGTGTCGGCGGGCCTGTCGACCTTCGTCTTCGATCTGAAGATCGCGCCCCCGCTCGACCTGTCGCCCTGGCTGCCCCAAGAGGCGCTGCGCCTGGCCGGCAACGGCCTGCTCGGCGGCAACGTGCGCATCTACGGCAGCGCCAAGGACGTGTGGGCGAACCCCATCGACCTGCAGCTCGGCCGCGCGAACACCAGCGGGGCGATCAACTGGTCGCTCGAGACCGGTGAGGTGCTGCCCATCGGCCTGCGCGTCGACGTGCCGGAAGCCGGCGCGACCGCGCGCGCCTCCGGCAGCGTCAACGTCCTCACCAGCACCATGGCGCTCGGCTTCAACCTCTCGGTGCGCCGGCTCGAGCCGTGGCTGCGCCGGCTGCGCGCGCCGCAGGTGGCCACCGCAGCGTCGAGCCGCGGCCTGGTCAGCGGCACGTTCCAGTCGCCGCGCGTGACCGCCTCGGTCGTCGCCGAGGGCGTGCCCATGACCGGCCGGGTCGACGCCCGTATCGACTACGCGAGCGGACGGCTCACGCTGAAGGAGCTGCGCGGCGCGCCGCTCGGCGGCACCGTGGTGGCCGGCGCCAAGCTGAACATCGCGGGCAAGCGCCCGTACATCAACGAGGGCTGGGCGAGCGTCTCGGGCCTGAAGCTGGACAAGATCCCCGGCCTCGGCCACATCCTGGGCGGCATCGGCTCGATGGAGATCACGCTGACCGGCCCGGTCGACATGCCCAACGCCGCGATCGCCGCGGTCGTGACCGACCTGTCGATCTCGGGCGAGCCGCTCGGCGATCTCGAGGCCGAGCTGCGCACCGACGAGGACGGCTTGGTCGTCGACCGCCTGCAGCTCGCGACGCCCGAGGCGTCCCTGCAGGCGAGCGGTTCCATCGGCTACCGCGGCGACCTGGATCTGACGCTCGACGTCGCCAAGCTGCCGCTCTCCGCGCTCCCCGGCCTCCAGAACGAGCAGGGCCTGGGCCTCGACGGCTACGCGTCGCTCGCGCTGCGCATCGGTGGCACCACGCGCGCCGCCACCGTCTTCGGCCACATCGGCGTCGCGCAGGTCGCGTTCGGGCAGACCATGTTCGGCGCCGGCGGGGTCGACATCTCCAGCCCCTCGCCCGGTCTGGCCGAGTTCGCCGGCAAGCTGTTCCAGGGCAAGTTCACCATCGACGGTGAGGCGCGCCTGGTGCCGCCCTACGGCGTGAAGGCGCGGGTCGCCTTCAAGCGGGTCGAGATCGACGAGTTCACCCCGGTGGCCGCGGAGCTGGGCATCCACGGCTGGATCAGCGGATCCGTCGAGGTCGCCTTCGAGGACAGGCTGCGCATGTCGCTGCGCATCACCGAGCTGCACGCCGAGGTCGAGGGCTCGGACGAGCGCGGCCGGCCCACGCCGGTCCCGATCCGTAACGTCGACGAGATCGCGGTCGAGTTCGACGGCGTGACCGCGCGGCTCCTGCACCCGGTGCGCCTCAAGAGCCCGGAGGGCGAGTTCACCCTCGAGGGCTCGGCCGGCAAGAACGCCTTCGACGCCTCGCTGCGCGGCGAGGTCCAGCTCGGGCTGCTCGAGGCCTACACGCGCCGCTACGTGGACCGCGTGACCGGCATCGCGCGCGTCGACCTGCGCGTCACCGGCACGCCGGCCAAGCCGGTCATGCGCGGCTCGCTCTCGCTCTCCGACGTGCGCGTCATGCCGCGCGGCGGCGACACCGAGGTCACCGTGCCCATCGGCACCTTCGTGGTCACCAACAACCTGCTCGAGGTCGAGGACCTCGCCATCGAGGTGAGCGGCCACCGGCTGAACGTGGGCGGCTCGGTCGCGTTCGTGGGCTTCAAGCCCGGGCGCATCGATGCCCGGGTGCAGGGACGGTTGGCCGCGGAGCTGCTCGCGGTCGCTGCCGGCACCCAGGTCGCCAACACCGGCGGCTCGGCCGGGCTGTCGCTCACCTTCAAGGGCGACCTCGCCAGCCCCAGCATCGAGGGTGCGCTCACCTTCGACTCGAGCTTCGAGGTCTCGCCGCGCGCACTGCGCCGCGAGATCGCGCTCACCAGCGGCCGCGTCGTGTTCAAGAACAGCACCCTCACCATCGAGGACCTCCGCGGCACCATCGACGACAGCGCGCTGGCGGTGCGCGGCGAGGTCCGCCTGGCCGGCTGGAAGTTCTCCGGCATCGACGTCTCGGCGCGCATGGACTCGCTCACCTACCGCGTGCCCGGCGTGCTCGAGATCGAGGCCAACACCCGCCTGCGCCTGTGGGGAACCTCGGCCCGGCTCACCGTGGAGGGAGACATCGACGTGGCGGACGGACGCTATTTTCAGGACTTCCGCATCTCGAGGTTGCTGGTGCCGGTGCGCACCAGCGAGCGCACGGTGCCCTTCTGGGTGGGCGAACCGCTGCTCGAGCAGCTGCGCCTGAACCTGCAGGTGAACACCACCGGCGTCTTCCTTGTGCGCAACAACTGGGCGACCGTGCAGATGTCGGGGAGGGTGCTGGTCTCCAACACGCCAGTCGACCCGCGCCTCTCCGGCCTCATCCGCGTCGAG
>JBKJOI010000448.1:0-2748 GCA_046595695.1 Haliangiales bacterium
CGACGTTCGTGGGGTGGGCGGTACAGGCATCACGTCGAACAGCGCGCTCATCGCTCTGAGCGGGGACCGGATCATCCGCTTCGGCGAGCGCCGGTACCTCGTGATCACCATCGACAACCAGAGCGACGAGACCTTCGACGTCGCTGGCGTGAAGGTGACGATGGTCGATGGCGCGATCACCAAGCCGCTCGCGGTCACCTGGCGTTTCACCCGGACCAGCATCCCGTTCGGCCAGAAGGCCCAGGGCGCGATTCTCTTACCCTTCAAGAAGCCACCATCGCCCAAGGCCAGCTTCACGGTGCGCGTCGAGGAGGCGGATCCGTCGCGGAGCGTTCAGCTCGGCGGCATCCGGGTGCGCTGATGGCGCGCGACCTGACCCTGCCGCCGTTCGACGATCTGCCCGTCCCCGACGACGCCACGGCGTTCGGGAAGGGCATGGCCGTCGTCGCGCGCGTGACCGGTGAAGCCGGCCCGGGCGCAGGCGACGTGCACGCCGCGCCCACGCGCGCGTTCACGGCGCTGACCCGCGCCGTCGCTGCGGTCGACGTCCAGCCGTCGAAGGTGCCGGCGATGCCCGGCGACACGCCGGTGCCGGGCCTCGCGCCCTCGGTCGCGGGGCCCGTGCTCACGCCCGTCCCAGCGCGCTCCAAGACGCCGCCACCACCTCCACCCTCCGCGAGGACCCCGGTCAAGGCGCCCACGGAGGCCGCACCCGAGGCCGTCGCGTCGAAGGCGCCGAAGGCGCTGGCCGGAGCCCAGGGTGCGGCCCGGGACGGCCTACCTCCCCTGCCGTTTCCCGTGCAGACCACGCTGCCCGAGCAGCCCAAGCGAGCTCTGCCCAAGAAGTGGCGCATCGCGATGGTGGCCGGTGGCGGGCTCCTCGTCCTCATGGTCATCGGAAACCTTCGAGGGAAGTCGTCCGCGCCGCCGCAGCTCAGGCTCGAGAGCAGCGTCGCGGTGCACGAGGAGGACCTGCGCAAGCGCCGCGAGGTCAGCTCCAGCGACTTCACCCAGCGTGGACGGCCGCCGCGCGGCCAGGCGCCGGTGCCGTCCGCTGGCATCGGCACCGGCCTCGGTTCCCAGGGCAGCGGCGGCCCTGCAACCGTCTCCGCCGAGGAGCTGGAAGCTCGACGAGCGCGGCGGGGCGACGATCCGGCCGACCTGCGCGGAATCAAGTCGACCGCGCCGGCAGCAAGCGGCACGGCGCTGGCCAGCGAGGTCGAGCGCGGGCGGCCGTGCGGCCGCAAGCCGCGCCAGCTCTACCTGAATTTGGACGACAGTGAGCCGGCCACACCGGCGGGCGCCAAGCCTTCGGGAGAGAGCGTCCTGGTGCCCGCCGGCTCCTCGCTCGCCGTCGAGCTGGAAACCCCGATTCAGCTCACCGGCTCGAGCTCGACCTCCGTGGTCGCCATCGTGGTCGCCGGCCCGCACCGCGGGGCGCGCCTCCTCGGCACCGCCTCGTACGCTTCGGGCCGCGTCACCGTTCGCTTCCGCTCCTTCATCACGGCGGCGGGGGCGGAGCTCGACGTCAGAGCCGAGGCGCGCGGTGAGGACGGTGGCTTCGGTGTGCCCGTCAGCGGTGCGCCTGATGACGGTAGCGATGGGCCGTCCGCCGAGGAAGAAGTCGCCGGGGAGGCGGGCACGGACCTCGTCGCGGGAGCGCTGGGCGGCATCGGCGGCCAGGTCGTCCGCAACTATTCGCGCAAAAAGCAGTACGCGCCCCGCGACCGCCGGCAACACGTCGTCACCGTCGGAAAAGGCGAGGCGTTCTCGGTGTTCGTGCAGTCCGCTATCACCCAGTGGTATGCAAAATAGGGCATAAAAGAGATCCGCTCAGGATACTACTAGTTGACTGAGGTGCCGATTCAGCGGTACGAAGCGAGTGTAGGAGGGGTTCAATGTCGATAGTTTCTATCTGGAAGCTGGGTTGTCGGTCGAGCGTGGTGAGAAGCGCCGTGCTCTTCATAGGTGTATGCGCCGCAGCGCTCGCGTGCGGCGACGGGAGCGACGCGCCGAACGCGGCCGGCTCCCTCGACGGCGTCGTCTACGTGACCGGCCCCGTCCTCGGCGCCGAGGTCGGCGCCTACGCGGTCGACCCGGAGACGGGGGCCCTCGAGCTCATCGCTTCGTCGGAACCGACCGACGAGCTCGGACAGTTCCATGTCGAGGTAGGCGCTTACACCGGGCCCCTGCTCCTCGTCGCCCGAGGCATCGGCGCGAGCTACACCGAGCCGGCCTCGGGTGTGCCCGTGACGTGGGACGCGTCCACCGAGCTGCGCAGCGCGTACATCGAGCGACGCTCGGCGGCCGAAGGCCTGGTCGTGGACTTTCCGCTCGCCACGCAGGCAACCTCGGTCGTGATCAGCCCGTGGACCGAGCTGGCCGTCTCCTACGCGTTCGCGCGCGTGCAGGTCGACTCGGTGCCCTTCGCCGACGCGCTCGTCACCACAGCGGGGCGGCTCGGCGCCTATGACCTCTTCGCCGTCTTCCTCAACCTCGACTTCTGGAGCGTGACGCCCGCCCCGCTCACCGCCCCGACCGGCGGTTGGAATGAGGCGGTCCAGGCCGGCGTGGAGCTCGCGGGCATCTCCAGCCTGGTCGCGCGCATGGCCGATGACAGCCAGATCTCCCGTGCGGGCCTCACCACGCTGCAGCTCCTGCCCCTGCTCAGGCGCGACCTGCGCGATCTCGTCTTCGACGGCAAGGAGCGGACCGGTGGGGCCACGGGCGCGAGCCTCGTGATCGGCA
>JBKJOI010000567.1:0-4190 GCA_046595695.1 Haliangiales bacterium
TGTTCCGCTCCGGCGGCGCCGGCGGGCAGCACGTGAACAAGACCGAGTCGGCCGTGCGCCTCACGCACTTGCCCACCGGGATCGTGGTGCAGTGCCAGAACGAACGCTCGCAGCACAAGAACAAGGCCCAGGCGATGCGCGTGCTGAAGTCGCGCATCTATGATCGCAAGGTCCGCGAAGAAAAGGCCAAGAGCGACGAATTCGACAAGCAGAAGAAGTCGATCGAGTGGGGCAGCCAGATCCGTTCGTACGTGCTCGCGCCCTACCGCCAGGTCGCCGATCACCGCACCGAGCTGAAAGTCAGCAACGTCGACGCCGTTCTGGACGGCGATATCGACCAGTTCATCCATGCCTTCCTGATGCAGCAAGCGTCAGAGGCACCGGCGAAGACATAGCGCGCCGCAGTCAGGCTGGCGGGGTGGGTTCCGGCCCCTTCGCGTTGCGAGCTCGAGGCGCCCGATGACGGGCGAGATGGGGGCACGGATGTCGATGAGAGGCTGGTGGTGGGCCGCCGCCATGGCGCTGGGCGGCATGACGGGTGCCGCTGCGTGCACCGATGGTGCGACGATCCAGGAGGCCTGCGCGGTCGTCTGTGCCTGCGAGGAGTCGTTGCCCAGCGCGCAGCGGACGTGCGAGGCCGCGTGCGTCGCGCAGCCCCAGGAGTCGCAGGCGTGCCTGGAGTGCATCGTCGCGGTCGAGGAGTGCAGCCGGCTCGCGGCCACGTGCAGCGCGGAGTGTGACTGATCTCGTCGCGCGGATCGCGTCTTTGCGCTAGTGACTTCGCGGTAGTGACTTCGCGGTAGTGATTCAATGAGAGAGCATACGAGGGAGGGATTCACTATGGTTCGCAAGGCATGGATTTCGGCGCTGGTTGCCGCGCTACTCTCGGCACCGACGGCGGCATGGGCTCAGGAAGGCTTCGGGACGCCCGAGGAGGCCGAAGAGCCACCGCCCCCGGAGGTGCCGGTCGAGGACTCGCCGCGCGCGCCGCCGCCGCGCGCGCAGCCCGTGGTCGTCGCCAGCGTCGCACCGTCGGCGCGCGCGTCGGTGCGGCCGCAGGGCAACTCGGTGGGCATCGGTGTTGGTTACGACTTCCCGGCGGGCCTGGACCGGCCCGACATCGCCAGCGTGCGCTTCCGGCTGGCGTCGGGGCTCACCTTCGAGCCGCTCCTTCGCCTGATCACGATCGGTACGACCACCGAGGTGCAGCAGCAGGGACCGAACGTCGACGATTCGAACGCGGCGTTCGAGTTCACCCTCGGCGCCAACGTGCGCCTGCCGCTCAAGAGCCGCGGACCGCTGGACTTCATTCTCGTCGGTGGCGCCTCGCTCGGCTTCGCCAGCGAGGATCCCGACGGCGACGACAACAACTCGGCGGCCTTCGCGATCAATCTCAACTGGGGCCTCAGCATCGAGTGGTGGCTGAGCGAGAGCTGGGTCTTCGGCTTCACGGCGACGAACCCGCTCGTCAGCTACAACAGCCAATCGCAGGAGATGGGTCCGGACGTGACCCAGGACTCCTCGACCACATCGCTCGGCCTGGTCTTCGATCCCAACGTCACCTTCATGCTGCACCTGTTCTTCTAGAGCAGAGGCCGCGCCCGCGCGTCTGAACGCTACTTCCAGTCCGCCAGGCGCTTCGACACCGCGGCCTCGCGGCCCGGCTGCTTCTGCCCGTCGGGCAGCGCCTGGTACTCGGTGAGCTGCGTCTCGACGACCTTGCGAGCCTCCTCCTTGCGGTCCGCGCCGAGCAGGAGGTCGGCCTTCAGCGTGAGGATGCCGGTCTTGCGTGGGCCGTACGCCTTGGCCAGCGCACGGTCCACGGCGGCCAGCCCCTGGTCCCACCTCTTCAGCTCCTTGTAGACGCGCGCCTGGTAGTGGGGCGGGTTGTAGTTGTCGGGCAGCGCCTGCTCGCGCGCGACGACCAGCGCGAGCGCCTCCTCGCCGCGGCCCAGGAACAGCAGCGTCTCGGCGCGCGCCCAGTCGTAGGTCAGCGCCACGTCGTCGGGCACGCCGGCCGCGCCGGCCTCGAGCACCGCGAGCGCCTTCTCGGCGGCGCGCTTCGCGCCCGGCTGGTCGCCGAGCCCCTCGCGCGCCGCGCGCAGGTTGCCGCACGCATCGCCGTGGTCGTCGGGAGTCAGCTTCGCGCCGTCTTCCTCGCAGAGTCTGGTCAGCCGCCGCTCGGCGACCTGGCGCACCTTCTTGACGCGTGGGTCGGCCGGGTCGAGCGCGTCGGCGCACGCCAGCCCGTAGTAGGCGAAGTCGGCCGCGCTCACCGCGTGGCCGGTCTGCTCCATCGACGCGAGCGCGAGATCGACGCAGCCGCCCACGTCCTTGGCCTTGAGCAGCGCCGAGGCGCGCGCGACCAGCGCATCGGGACGCCGCGGCCACGCGGGCGCCGCCGCCGCGAGCGCCTCGCCGTACTTGGCCGCCGCCTCGGCGAACAGCTTCTTGGCCGCGAGGTCGTCGCCAGCGATCAGGAGAGCCAGCGGATCGCCCGCGGGCAGCTCGCCCTTGTGCCGGGCCAGCACGGCGCGCGCGCCGTCGGTCAGGAACTGCGCGAAGTCGGACGGCGCCGCCGAGCCCAGCCAGCGCCCGCGGATGCTCGGCCCCTCGGGATCCAGCACGTAGAAGGTGGGCCACACCTCGACCGGAATCTTGCTCAGGAACGCCGCGTTCTCCGCCTTCTCGGTGTTCACCGCGAGCCACACGAACTGGTCCTTCGCGCCCGGCAGGTTGGCGTCGGTGAGCACGTACGCCTGCATCGACAGGCAGGTGTGGCACCAGGGCGCCCAGAGATCGACGACCACCGGCTTCTTCGCGGCGCGGGCCGCGGCGAGCGCCGCCTCGGGCGCGTCCTCGTACCAGGCGATCCCGTGCCGGAGCTCGGTCTTCGCGGTCGGCGACTCCGGCGGCAGGGTCACCGGCGGCGCCGCGGGCTGGTCCTGGACGGCGCCCGTCGCGGGCTTCTTCTCGCAACCGACCAGGAGCGCCGCAGCGACGCTGCCGAGCGCGCAAAGGCCCAACATTCCCGTCATCTTCGACATGTTTCCTGCTATAGCACTTCGGCCATGCCCGGTGAGGACAACCGAGATCTCGACTATCTGGACCGCATGATCGACGAGCGGCGCGCCAAGGCGAACGCCATGCGCGCGGCCGGGGTGAACCCCTACGCCAGCGGCTGGAAGCCGGACTCGACCTGCACCGCCATCCGCGAGGGCTACGAGAAGACCAAGCCCGCGGAGGGCGCCGAGAAGTCCAAGCAGATCGTCCCCGTCGACGGCCAGACCTACCGCCTGGCCGGCCGCGTACTGGCCAAGCGCGGCTTCAAGAGCTCGGTGTTCGCGCCGCTGCGCGACGTCACCGGCGAGCTGCAGCTCTACATCAATGTGGACCACTGTGAGGGCTTCGCCGAGAAGAGCGCCTGGATGGACGTCGGCGACATCGTCGGCGCCGAGGGCCAGGTGTTCTGGACGCAGAAGGGCGAGCTGTCGCTGCTGGTCAAGAAGCTCGAGATCCTGACCAAGGCGCTGCGCCCGCTGCCCGAGAAGTGGCACGGCCTCACCGACGTCGAGACGCGCTACCGCCAGCGCTACGTCGACATGGTCGTCAACAACGAGGTCCGCGACACCTTCAGGAAGCGCTCGCAGATCGTGCGCGGGCTGCGCCGCTTCCTCGACGCGCGCGACTTCCTCGAGGTCGAGACCCCGATGATGCACTCGGTGGTCGGCGGCGCGGCGGCCAAGCCGTTCCGCACCCACCACAACGCGCTCGACCTCGATCTCTACATGCGCATCGCGCCGGAGCTGTACCTCAAGCGCCTGGTCGTCGGTGGCTTCGACCGCGTGTACGAGATCGGCCGCAACTTCCGCAACGAGGGGCTGTCGCGCCAGCACAATCCCGAGTTCACCATGCTCGAGTTCTACATGGCGTACGCCACCTACCAGGACCTCATGCGCCTCACCGAGGAGATGTTCGTGGCCATCGCCAAGGACGTCACCGGCGGCACGCGCATCGCCTACGAAGGCACCGAGATCGAGCTGGCGCCGCCCTGGCGGCGTCTCGACTTCCGAGAAGGGCTGTTGCAGGCGAGCGGTGTGGACGTGCGCGTGCACACCGACGCCGCATCCCTGGGCACCGCGATGCGCGCCGTCGGCCTCGATGCCCCCGACGGCATCCCCTGGGCGAAG
>JBKJOI010000622.1:0-3357 GCA_046595695.1 Haliangiales bacterium
CCGCGACCGGGTCGGTCGGCGCGCCGGTGCCTTCCTTGGACTGCTTCGCCACGCCCTCGCAGGCCGGCAACGCGAGCAGCGCGCCCAGCCCCACGAGCACGAGGGCGACCTCGCGCAGCCGGCGGATCTTCGAACGGGTCATGGTCGCCATGCTACGCCTCCGCAAGCTTCCAGCGTCAGGCCGCGCGCCGGAAAGTCGGGTGTGCGGCTACGCCCCAGCGTGCGCCGGTGCACGTTCCACTGCGCGCTATCGGCTCGATCTTGCCGCTTACGTCGTGCCCATGGCCGCCTGACCGTGGCATGGCGACTGCAACGTCGGAGCGCAGCCACACATGTCGACCGAGGTCCAAGAACGCGCCGACACCGCCCCGGTGCCCGAGTACGTCGAGTACGTCGAGGCGAACGGCGGGCATCGGCTGTCCTTCCAGGGCAACTTGACCTTGCTCGAGGCCGGCGACATCTGGTCGGAGGTCCACGAGAAGGTCGCGCACCTGCGCCGCGGCGCGAAGGTCGAGCTCGACTTCTCCAAGGTCGAACGTGTCGATGGCGGCACGATGGCGCTCCTGGTGCGGCACCGCAGCGATCTGGCCGCGCGCGGGATCCACGCCGAGTTCGCGGGCGCGAGCAGCGACATCCAGCAGCTCATCCACCTGTACGCAGGGGACCTGGCCGTCTCGCGGCGCCGGCGCTCGCGCCGCCGTCCCGAGGGCTTCTTCTCCCAGGTCGGCAACGCCACGCTCGACCTGGTCGCCGAGCTGAAGGCCATGCTCAGCTTCCTCGGCTCCTTCGTGCTCGCCGTGACCGGCTTGCTCAAGGAGCCCAAGACCGGCAACTGGGGCGACGTCTCGCCGACCGTGGAGCGCGCGGGCGCGAACGCGCTGCCCATCGTGATCCTCATCAACTTCCTGGTCGGCTTCGTGCTCGCCTTCCAGGCCGCGACCCAGCTCAAGCAGTTCGGCGCCAACATCTACGTCGCCGATCTGGTCGGCAAGTCGGTCACGCGCGAGATGGGCCCGCTCATGACCGCCATCATCCTGAGCGGCCGCTCGGGGGCCGCGTTCGCCGCCGAGCTGGGCTCCATGCAGGTGTACGAGGAGATCGACGCGCTGCGCACGATGGGTTTCGGCCCGATTCGCTACCTGGTGCTACCGCGCACCGTGGCGCTCATGATCGCGCTGCCCATCCTGGCGCTCATCGGCGAGCTGGCGGCCATGATCGGCGGCCTCGTGGTTGCGGTCTCCAGCCTCGGGCTCACCGTCTCCGGCTACCTCTCGCAGCTGGGCAAGGTGCTCACGCTCTGGGACGTCACCTCGGGCCTGCTCAAGTGCGTCGTCTTCGCGATGGCGATCGCGCTCATCTCCTGCCAGCAGGGCTTTGCGACCAGCGGCGGCGCCGAGGGTGTCGGGCGCCGCACCACCGCGTCGGTGGTCTCCAGCCTGGTCGCGATCATCCTCATCGACGCCTGCTTCACCGTGTCCTTCCACATGTTCGGGTTGTGAAACATGATCAGCCTCCCCGTCTACCGCTCGCGGAAGAAGAAGCCACTCATCGAGGTCACCGACCTGTCGATCGGCTGGGGAGACGTCGTCCTGCAGGAAGGCGCGACGTTCCACGTCAACCGTGGCGAGATCTTCGCCATCCTGGGCGGCAGCGGCTGCGGCAAGTCGACGCTCCTGCGCTACCTCATCGGGCTCGAGAAGCCCATCGCCGGCCAGATCGTCATCGATGGCCTAGGGCGTCCGCAGCTCGAGGTCGGTCGCCCGGCCTTCGGCGTCATGTTCCAGTCGGGCGCGCTGTTCAGCTCGCTGACCGTGGGCGAAAATGTCGGGCTCTCGCTCGAGCAGTGGACCAATCTGCCGCCCGAGGCGGTGAAGGCGATCGTTCGCGCCAAGCTCGCGCTGGTAGGCCTGGATGGCACCGCCGACAAGTTCCCTGCCGAGCTCTCGGGTGGCATGAAGAAGCGCGCCGCGATCGCGCGCGCCATGGCGCTCGAGCCCGAGCTCCTGTTCCTCGACGAGCCTTCGGCCGGGCTCGACCCGGTGAGCGCGGTGGAGCTCGACGAGCTCATCATCACGCTCAACCAGGTGCTCGGGCTGACCGTGGTGATCGTGACCCACGAGCTGCCCAGCATCTACAAGATCGTGCGCCGCTGCATCATGCTGGACAAGGCCTCGAAGAGCATCATCGCGACCGGCGATCCGTCCGAGCTCCGCGATTCCAGCCAGGATCCGCGCGTCCACGCCTTCTTCAACCGCACCGCGAGGGCCGCCTGATGCCGCAACCCACGAACCACTGGAAGCTCGGCCTCTTCGTCATGGGTGGCATGGCGGTCGCGCTGGGCACCGTGATCTTCCTGGGCGCGTCGTCGCTGCGCAAGCAGAGCGTCAGCTACGTGACCTACTTCGACGAGTCGGTGCAGGGGCTCGAGGTCGGCTCGCAGGTGAAGTTCCGTGGCCTGACCGTGGGTCGCGTGGCGCGCATCGACATCGCGCCCGACCAGCGCCACGTGGCGGTGACCTGCGCGCTCAGCACCGAGGACCTGCATGATTTCGGGCTCGCCGACGGGAAGGGCACGAGCACCCGCCTGCCCATTCCCCCGGATCTGCGCGTGCAGCTGGTGTCGCAGGGCATCACCGGGCTCAAGTTCCTGCAGATCGACTTCTTCCCGGTGAAGGATTACCCGCCGCCGCAGCTCGCCTTCGAGCTCCCGGCGAACTACATCCCGGCCGCCGACTCGACGATCAAGCACCTGGAGGGCGCGGTGGTGAACGCCTCGGATCGGATCCCCGAGATGCTCGAGGCCCTCGCCGCGGTGACCAAGCAGACCTCGCGCATGATGGATCAGCTCGAGAACCAGAAGATCCCCGAGAGCGTGGCGCGCACGCTGGCGAGCCTGGAGCGCCTGATGCTGACCATGCAGGGCGCGATCAACGATCTGAATCTCAAGCGGCTCTCGGCGCAGGCGCAGGAGGGCCTGGCCAACCTGAACGCCACGGTGGCGCGTGCGAACGCGGTGCTGGCCCGCCTCGAGGGCAAGGGCGGCCTGCTCGCGAGCGCGCAGCGCGCCACCGACGCGCTCGGTGACTTCGCGGCGATGTCGCCCGAGCTCGGCCAGGAGCTGGTCGAGACCTTACGGAACATCCGGGAGGCGTCCGCGTCGTTCCAGCGCGTCGCCGAGGCGCTCGAGCGCGACCCCGACATGCTGATCAAGGGACGCGCGAGGGTCAAATGAACGTCGAGAAACGAAGCGGAATGCGGAATAGCGGGATGCGCAGCGGGAGGCTGGTGCTGGCGGCGATGGTGGCGGCGGCCTGCGCGCTCGGCGGCTCGTCGGGGTGCGCGCTCACCAAGAAGAGT
>JBKJOI010000829.1:0-5911 GCA_046595695.1 Haliangiales bacterium
TCGGGGACACATGGGTAACGGCTTCCGGAAGCACCCCACGAGGGTCGCTGACGTGTTGCGCCAGCACGTTCGTGCCTTCTTCGCGCCTACGCTCCGTGCCGACGAGCCGGCGGCCGACTGCGGTTGTCGCGGGGCAGGCCGATCGTCGCCGCGTGGTCGCCTGCCGGGCTCTTCCTCGTGATCGCGGGGCTCGCTGGCGCGTGCGGCCGTCGGCGGCGCTCGCGCCTCACTCCGAGCTGACCGCGTCCTTCGCCAGCCGGAAGGTGGTCGTCGCGTCGCCCGTGGGCTTCTTGCGCGTGGCCAGGCCGTTCACGCCCCGCACGGCGCGCGGCGCGCTGCTGCCCACGCCGCCCGAGCCCTCGTCGATCCACTCGACCAGCTTCATGCCCGCGAGCACGAAGCTGGGCGTGGCCACCGCGGCGTCCCACTCGTCGGCGCGCGGCAGGCGTTTGCCGCGGAAGCTGGCGTACTGGACGGCGTAGTCGTAGGGCACGTCGACAACCGGGCGATCGGCGTCCTTCTTGGCGTAGGTGTGCTTGACGCGGAACTGCGCGTACTCGGCGTTGGTCACCGGCGAGCGGTCGACGTAGAAGGGCACCGGCGCGCCGTCCTGGACCAGGAGCATGCCGGGTGGCGTGGGCTTGGCGGGCTCGACGAGTGTCGCGGCGTCGGGCGCAGGCGCAGGCGCAGGCGCAGGCGCGGGCGGGACGCCGGCGTCGATCAGCGCCGCGGGCGGCGCGGCGCGCCCGGGCATGGGGCCGAAGAGCAGCAGGCCGAGCCCGGTGAAGAAGATCAAGAACGCGATCACGGTGACGGCGACCAGGGCGCCCGAGATGCGGCTGCGGCCGCCGGGCACGCTGTCGCCGAGCGAGTTGGCTTCCATGCCCAGCTTGGTGATCGCGGTCGGCTCGGCGCGCCGGCCGCCCGGCTTGTCGGTTGCCGCGCGGCCCAGATCGCGGGTGCCCAGGCCGCGCGTGTCGGGGATGGCCATGCTGCTCGGGCCGGGCCCGAGCGGCAAGAGCCCGGACAGGCGCGCGACCACGCGGTCGAGCCGATCGATGAGCTGCTGGTAGGCGAAGCGCTCGTCGGCGGTCTTCGCCATCATGGTCATCTGGATCTCGGCGAGCTCGTCGTCGACGTCGGGGCGCTCGAGGCGCGGATCCGGGATCGGATCGCGCAGGTGGCGCGCGACCACGCGCAGGTACTTCTCCGAGTCGTCGACGCTCTTGCGGTAGGGCGGGCGGCCGGTGAGCAGGAAGAACAGCGTGCAGCCGAGCGCGTAGACGTCGACGCGTGCGTCGATGGCGTCGCCGCGCGCCTGCTCGGGCGCGATGTAGTCGGGCGTGCCCACGACCACGCCGTGCGCGGTGAGCGCGGGATCTTCGCCGGGGGAAATCGGCTTGGCCAGGCCGAAGTCGGTGACCTTGGTCTCGCCGCTCGTGACCACCATGAGGTTCGACGGCTTGACGTCGCGGTGGATGAGGCCGGCGCGCGCCGCCGCCGCCAGGCCGCGCGCGGCGTCGCGCACGATCTCCGCGGCGTGGCGTGAGTCGAGCGGCCCGCGCTCGCGCACCAGCGACGCCAGGTCTTGCCCGGTCAGGTATTCCATGGCCAGGAAGGGCCGGCCGTCGTAGTCACCGGTCGTGAACACCTGGACCACGTTGGGGTGCGAGATCGCGGCCACCGCGCGTGCCTCGCGCACGAAGCGCGCGCGGACCTCGGGGTTGTCGCGGTGCGTCTCGGAGAGGATCTTGAGCGCGACCTTGCGACCCAGCCCGACGTCCTCGGCGAGCCAGACCTCACCCATGGCGCCCGCGCCGAGATGCGACAGGATCCGATAGCGATCGACGATGACGTCCTGGGCGAGCGCGGCCACGAGCCGCGCATCATAGCGAATGTATTGAGGCCGCGGCCGAAAGTAAGATCAGGCCGATCAGGGACGGGGTTCAGGATCTTACTTTCGGCCCTGGGCCGAAAGTAAGATCCTGAACACCGTCCCCGAAAGTGAGATCGGCTAGAGGCGCGTCTTGGCGAGCGCGAGGAGGGCGGTCCACTGCGGCTCGGTGAGCGGCACGACGGAGAGGCGGCCGATCTTGACCAGCGGAGAGTCGGCGAAGGCCGGGGACGCCTTGAGCTGGGCGAGGGTCACGGGGGTGCCGAGCGGCGCGCGCGGCGCGAGGTCGAAGACCGCGAGCCTGGGGTTCTTCGGGTCGTCGTAGGGCGCGGAGACCACCTCGGCGACGCCCACGGCGGCCTTTTCGTCGCCGGTGTGGTAGATGGCGACCAGGTCGCCGGCGATGGCCTTGCGAATGTTGGCGACCGCGGTCGGGTTGGCCACGCCGTCCCAGGTGGCGCGCTTCGACTTGGCGAGATCCGCCCAAGAGTAGGTCGAGGGCTCGGTCTTGAGCAGCCAGTACGCCATGTCTCACTCCGCTGGTCCGGCCATGCCGGGTAGTCGCTGTCGAGGACGAGTCGGCCCGGGCCCCGCGCCCCGCCCGGCTAGTATTCGTCGCCGCGCTTGGAGAGGTTCTCGAAGCGTGTGTAGCGCCCGATGAACGACAGCTCGACCGACCCGACCGGGCCGTTTCGCTGCTTGCCGATGATGACCTCGGCGATGCCGGGCTTCTCGGTCTTCTCCTTGTTGTAGTACTCGTCCCGGTACACAAACATGATGACGTCGGCGTCCTGCTCGATGGCGCCCGATTCGCGCAGGTCGGACAGGATCGGCCGCTTGTCCTGGCGCGATTCGAGCGAGCGGTTGAGCTGCGACAGCGCCACGATCGGGCAGCCGAGCTCCTTGGCCAGCGCCTTCAGGCCGCGCGAGATCTCGGAGATCTCGTTCTCGCGGTTCGCGTTCTTGTTCGCCGACTGCCCGCGCATGAGCTGCAGGTAGTCGATGACGATGAGCCCGAAGGGCTTCTCCTTGAAGAGCTCCTTGTTGGCGCGCCAGCGCCGGCAGCGCGAACGCAGCTCGCCGACCGTGGGCGCCGGCGTGTCGTCGATGAACATGGGCGCGCGGCTGATCGCGTCGGCGGCGACGGTCAGGTTGGTCATGTCCTGCCGCTGCAGCTGCATGCGCCGGAGCAGGGACGAGTCGATGCGCGCCTCGGAGCAGAGCATACGTTCGGCGAGCTGGGTGCCCGACATTTCGAGCGAGAACACGATGGCCGGGAAGTTGTTACCGATGGCCGCGTTCTGCGCGATCGACATGGCCAGCGCGGTCTTGCCCATCGACGGGCGGGCGGCGAGGATCACCAGATCCGACGGCTGCAGCCCCGCGGTCATGGCGTCCAGATCGGTGAACCCCGAGGGCACGCCGGTGACGCCGCCCTCGGCCCGCGAGCGGCCGTCGAACGACTTGAACACCTGGGTCAGGATCGACTTGATGGGCTGCGGGCCACCACGCTCGCGTCGCTGCGTGACCTCGAAGATCAGCCGCTCGGTGTCGTCGAGGTAGTCGCGGACCTCGCCGTACTCGCCGAAGCCCTTGGCCGCGACCTCGGAGGCCACGCCGATGAGCCGCCGCGCCATGGCCTTGTCCGAGACGATCTCGGCGTAGTGCGCGATGTTGTCGGCGGTCGGCACCTTGTCGATGAGCTCGGAGAGCGCCGAGAGCCCGCCGATCGCCTGCAGCTTGCCGGTGCGTGACAGCTCCTCCTCGAGCGTGACCGGGTCAATGGGCCGCGACTTCGCCTCGAGCGCCTTGATCGCGACGAAGATCTCGCGGTGGCGTGGGTCGTAGAAGTCGTCCGGGGACAGCGTCTCGATGAGGTTCAGCGCCTCATTGCGCAGCAGCACGCCACCCAGCACCGAGGCTTCGGCGTCGGTGTTATGCGGAGGGACACGACGTTCTGACATGGGAAACCCGCGGAGAGTATAGAAGGCCGTCGCGATCGGGAACCCCGTTCGTCCGGACAGCTGTGCACAGGTTCTGGGCAGCCTGTGGATGAGCTGTGGAAGGATGGCCCGGATCCGCGCGCGGCCGCGGGGCTCGGCGCCCCACGTGTTGTCCAGGCAGATTGCCTAGGCAATCCGTACGGCGACGCGGCGGCCCGCGCAGGTCTCCGTAATCACGAGGCTAGGTCGCTGGCGCGCTGGTTGCTTTGGCGCGATGCATGACGAACCATCGGCGCCTCGAGCTCCCAACTCTTCTGCATCGAGCCAGGTGGCTTGGTCTACTCCTCGGCGTGCTCGGCGGATGCACCGGTACCCCCGACCTCGACAATTCCGCCCAGGACGACGGGCTGGGAAGCGAGGCCGCCGCGGTGACCACTCCGACATGGATCAGCCCCGAGTGCGGCGAGGCCGGGCTGACCGCGCCCGCCGGCAGCTGCGACGGGCCCTGGACGTACACCGAGCACCTCCAGTGCACCGGGCAGAACCCGGCCTGCGGCCAGGTCTGCACCCAGCCCTTCACCTGCGCGCAGTGGGCCTTCGGCGTCGACCCGCTGCCGCTGCCGTCGAGCAACGGCCCAAGCGGGAGCGAGTGGTGCACGGAGTCATGCAACATCCACACGGACGCGTGCACGACCAGCTGCGGCGGCAGCGTCCCCGACTGTGACGCCCCGCTCGGCCTGCTGGAGGCCGAACTCGAGGCCACCTACCAGGCGCAGGTGAACGGCGACGCCAGCCTGCCCGCCGCCTTGCGCCAAGAGCGGCTCCAGGACGTTGCCGACGTGGTGCAGGTCGGCGCCGAGATGACGTCGACCTCGCACACGACCACCAGGCAGGGCGGCAAGTTCATCGTCACGACCGACACGACGACCTACAGGTGCAGGGTCTTCCCTTCCGGCGCGCAGCCGAGGGTCAGCACCGACGCCGCCTGCGGTTGCGGCGCCAGCATCGACGCGACCTGCACGTACGAGTGTGGGACGGCGCCCCGCGCCACCGCGCCGGGCGTCGCGATGCCTTCGAATCTGCTCTACAGCGACGTGAGCTGCTCGACCTGTGAGCACATCGATCTCACCGACGTGCCCGCGAAGCACGACTGCCTGAGCGCCGGGCTCGCGAACCCTTCGCCGTCGCTCGTCGGTTCGTTCGCCTACAGGAACGCGATCGTGGCGCGCCTCAAGCTCTTGCTCGAGCTGCGCGGCAACCTTCTGCTCGCGGCGCAGCGCGCCGCGATCGTCGCGCTCTACGCCGACGAGCCGGGTGCGGCCGTATGCCATGCACCACTACCGGTTTCGGAGACCTGCACCTTCGCCGGCGTCGCCGGTGGATTGAATGGACGTCTGCAGCTGTGCCAGAACCTCGATCGCGAGGGCGTGCCGGTGGCCGTCATCGTGGCCGAGCTCGACTACTGTCTCGGGCTCTTCGGGCTGGTCGCAGCGGCCGAGGACCCGATGTGCCGGGACGCTTACGCCGCTGCCGTGCACACGACCTTGCGCGGCCTCCTGGCGCGCTCGATGGACGTCATCACTCTCGAGGCGTCAGCGCTCGCACACCTCGACCAGGCCCTGGCGGCCATCGATCGCTGGTACGAGCACGCCGTGCTGCTCGGCGGGGAGGATCGTGCCGCCCTGCGCGCGAACACGAGCGTCATCGTCGGGGCCTTCTGGAAGCGCGTCCACGACGTCAGCCAAACGCTGCCGACGACCGTCGACAGCTCGAACGTTGGCGCCGTCCTGACGATGCTCGAGGGCAAGAACCTTGCGGCCGAGTACGCGGTGCTCACGGCCGCGTTCGCCGCGGGCTCGACCGTCGATACGCCGCCCTTGCTCATGATCGTTGCCGACGCGCTGCGCTCGACGATCTCCCGCCTCGACACGGTCAGCGAGATGCACGACCTCGCGTGCCGCTACCGTCCGTGCGCGCCGACCTCGTCGACCCAGTCGACCGAGCTGTGGCGCGTCCTCGCGTCACTCCAGGACGGCGCGCACGGACGGTAGCGGCACGCGAGGTCGTGCATCTC
>JBKJOI010000939.1:0-6879 GCA_046595695.1 Haliangiales bacterium
GTCGCGCTCGAGCGCGCGCGCGACCACGCGATCGAGCTCGGGCGGCACATCGGCGGCGCGCCGGGACGGCATCGGGATGGGTGCGTTGCGCACCGCGGCGAGCGTGGTGTCCTCGTCCTCGCGGCCGAACAGCGACTGGCCGGTGAGCATCTCCCAGAGCAGGATGCCCGCCGAGAACAGGTCGGAGCGGGCATCGAGCGGCGCGCGTGCGGCCTGCTCGGGTGACATGTAAGGAAACGAGCCCACCGGCCGGCCGTTGCCCGAGCTGATCTTGGACAGCTCGGCGGCGTTCTCGAGCGTCGCGGCCAGGCCGAAGTCGAGGATCTTGACCTCGCCGTTGCGCGAGACGATCACGTTGCGCGGCGACAGATCGCGGTGGATGAGCCCGCCGCGCCGGTGCGCGTAGTCGAGCCCCTTCAGCATCTCGGCGCAGATGGTGGCGGCCATCCCGGGCGCGAGCCGGCGGCCGCGCAGCCGCGCCTGCCGGCACAGCTCGGAGAGCGTCGGGCCATCGACATACTCCATGGCGATGAAGTAGATCCCGTCGACGACCCCGAGCTCGAAGATGGGCACGATGTTGCCGTGCGAGAGCGACACCGTGGTCTTGGCCTCGGCGACGAACAGGTCCACGAACTCCGGCCGCGAGCCCAGGCGCGGGTGGATCTGCTTGATGACGAGCTGTTTCTCGAAGCCTCCGGGACCAAGTAGCTTCCCACGGTAAATCTCGGCCATGCCGCCGGTGGCGAGGTGTTCCGTGAGGAAGTACTTGCCGAACGTGGTCGGCACAAACATCCGGGCGGAGTGTAACATGGCGGCGTGAATCGCCTCGACGGGGCCCGGGGAGCGCGCACGGCGCTCGCCTTCGCGGCGGTGGCCACGGTCGGGACAGGCGGGGCGGTCGGCGCGCTCGGCGGGCTCGCGGCTGGTTGCGGCGGCGGAGAGGTGCGGCGGCTCGACATCGTGCTCGTCGCGCCCGACGTCGAGGCCGGCTGCGGCGCGCCCGCCGACGCCCAGCGGGTCGAGCTGTTCGCGCTCGGCGACTTCATCGAGATCGGCGAGAGCGGCGCCGCTGACGCCCCGCTGACCACCGATCGCTTCCCCGCCGACACGCGCGCGCTCCGGCTCTCGCTGCTGGGCGCGGGCAGCGTGGTGCGCGGCCTCGGGCGCACCGGAACGCTCGATCTGGGCGGCTTCGCCGACGGCGGCGAGGTCTCTGTGCTGGTCGGGCCGCCGCGCGGCTTCTGCCAGGTGGGGCGGCTGGCGCAGGCGCGGCGGCGCCCGACCGTGGCGCGCGCGGGAGCTGGCCTGCTCGTGGTCGGCGGCCACGACGCCGAGGGTGGTCCGGTCGGCATCGCCGAGTGGTACGACCCGGCGCGCGGCGTCTTCGAGCTGATCCAGGACGCGCCCTTCCCGGACCTGCGCGGCGCGGTCGCAGCCACGCTCGCCGACGGGCGCGTGCTGATCGCGTGGGAGCGCGGCTTCCAGACGTACGATCCCGACGTGCGCACGTTCGGTGCCGCGCTGCTCCAGGACGAGCTGAGGCCGTACGCACAGACGGTGTCACTGGGCGACGGGCGCGTGCTCGTGGCGGGCGGCTGCGACGACGGCTCCGCGACGCCCCCGTGTGCGGCCTCGAATGTGGCGGCGATCTGGGATCCCACGAGCGGCGAGTTTTCGCCCGGGCCGCCGCTCGCGATCGCGCGCGCCGACGGTACCGCGTGGCTCGATGGCGACGGCCGCGTGGTGCTGGTGGGTGGCGTGGGCGCGGACGGCACGCCCGCCGCCGACGTGGAGCTCTGGGATCCAGTGGCGGGTGGCTTCGGGCCGCCGCTGGCGAGCGCTCGGGCGGGCGCGGCCGCGCAGCTACCGGCGGGCGGGTGGATCGCGGGCTTCGCGCCCGCGGGTGCGCCCGAGGCCGCGGGCGCGACGCTGATCCCGCCGCTCGGAGGCGCGGGCGGCGCGCGCGCCACGGTCGCGGCGCGCGCCGGTGCGACCATGACCGCGCTCGACGACGGTGCGGTCCTCGTGGTCGGTGGCGTCGCGGCCGCCGCGGGGCCGGCGGTCGCGGAGGCCGAGCTCTACCTGCCGCACGCCGCGCGCTTCGAGCTGGTGCCGACATCGCTCGCGAGCGGCGTGCTGGGCGGTCGACGCCACGAGCACGCGGCGGCGCGGCTCGACGACGGCAGCGTGCTCATCGTCGGGGGCGCCGGCGCGAACGGCGCGGCCGACGTGCGCGGCGACGTGTGGATCTACCGTCACGACATCGTGGGGCCGTGGTCCAGCCTGCCGGTGCAGATCTTCGGATTCGACGGCACGCCGCTCGTGGTGCCGTTCGACACGATCGCGGGTGACATCGAGCCGGGCCCGCCCGCGCAGCTCGTGGTGCCCGCGCAGGATCTCCGCAGCGGGCCGCTGGGCGGGTGGACCGTGCTCTCCGGGCCGACCTACGTCGACGTCACACTGTCGGTGACGCTGTCGGCCGCGGGCGGCGCGGGCGCGGGCGCTGCGGCCATCTTCGCCATGACGTCGTCCGGGGACTACCTCGCCCTGCTGCTCGCACCGGGCCAGCCGGTGCGCGTCCGCGCCGTCACGCGTGGTGTCACCGGCCCCGTGCGCTGCGAGAGCGAGGCCTCGCTCACCCCCGACGCGCTCGCCGGTGCCGTGCACGCCCTGTCCGTCGAGCGTCGCGCCGGTACGCTCCACGTGGAGCTCGACGGCGCCGTGCTCCTCGACTGCGACGATCTCCCCACCACGCGCGGCTCGGTCGGCGTGGGCGTCCTCGGCGCCCCCGGTGCCTCGCTCCGCCTCGGCTCCCTCGAAGCCGTCCGCTGATCTTACTTTCGGGGACGGTGTTCAGGATCTTACTTTCGGGTCCAGGGTCCGAAAGTAAGATCCTGAACACCGTCCCCGAAAGTAAGACGGATCAGAGGCAGCAGCGGAAGCCGAGGTCGGTGGCGCGGCCTGAGGCGGGCACGGGCAGAGGGCTCGAGCAGCGGCCGTCGTGCGTGCCGGCGCTGGAGCCGCCGCGCGGGCCGCCCGTGGTGACCCACTCGGCCGCGTTGCCGCTCATGTCGCGCGCGCCCGAGGCGGACTCGCAGGTGGCGAGGAGGCCGGGGCGGCCCGGGGCTGCGCGGGCGCGTACGTTGCACAGGTCGGGCTTGAAGCTCGAGCCGTACGGGTAGCTCGCGCGCTTGGGTCCGCGGCACGCGCGCTCCCATTCCTTGGGCGTGCACAGGCGGCGGCCGCGCGACGCGCACGCCTGCGCGGCCTCCTCGCGCGTGAGGTTCACGCGCGGCGCGCGACCCGCGCCGGGCGACTCGAGACGATCGATGCAGTAGGGAGAGGGCGGCCCGGCCATGACGCGGGTCATGTCGGCGGGGCAGCCCGTCGCGGGCGCGGCGGCTGCGACGGGCGGCGCCTTCGCGATCGGCGCGGGCGGTGTGGGCAGCACCGGCGCGGGCGGCACGGGCAGCACCGGCGCGGACGCGGGTGGCGCCTTCGCGATCGCCGCGCGAGACCGAGCCGCGGCGGTCGGCCGCGGCGCGCTCGCCGCGCTGGCGGCATCGACCGCCGCGTTCGGCCACCCCGCCGCACGCGGCGCGGCCGAGGCTCGTCCATCGCCACCGACGACGATCATGGTGCCCGCCCACGACGCGGCACCGGTCAGCACCGAGAGCGCCGCGACGACCATCACATGGTGACGCCACGGCACCACGCGCGTGCCCGACACCACCGCGGTGCGCGGGGCCGCGGCCGGGTCGGCGAAGCTGCCCGCGATCACCCGAGCCTGCGACGCCGCCAGCTGGGTCGGCGGGGCGTCGAGCTCGCCGGCGGTAGTGGCGAACTTGCGCGTCGCCTCCGCCTCGCTCGCGGTAAGCGGGGCGATGCTGCGCGCGCCGCTCTCGCCCGGATAGCGCGCGTGCGGCCCGGTGCCGCGCGCCAGCTTCGTCGGCAACACGAACGGCTCGTCGAGCGGGACCTCGAGCGCCGCGGCGACGTCGCTGCTCGACGACGCGCGCGGCACCATGATGCTGTCCTCGGTGTTGGCGAAGTCCGAGGGCGGCCGCGATCCGGTCGCCATCGGCAGCCCCGGCAAGGCCCCGCCGTCGCGCTCGGTGCCCGTGGGAGGGGTCTCGCCGAACTCAGGCGCCGGCAGCGGCAGCGGTGGTGGCGCCACCGGCCGGAACTCCACCGCCGACGGCGCGACGCCGCCCGCGAACAGCGGCGCGATCATCTGGCCGAGCAGGCTCTGGCGCGGCGACGGCCAGGGCGCGAAGCGGCCGGTGTCGCTACCCTCCTCGTCCTCGTGGCGCGCATGCGCGTGCTTCGCCGACAATTTTTCGACCACGGTCAGCTCCGGGGCTCTCTCGTCGGTGCCGCAGCAGTCGTCGAGGTCGTTGGCGAGCTCGCGCAGCGTGGCGAGCCGCTCGAAGGGATGCACGGCCAGCGCGCCGTCGAGCGCGTGCCCGAGCAGCGGGTACGAACGCAGCAAGCGCACGCGCAGATCGGCGCCCAGTGCGGCCTCGCCGAGCGCGCCGACCGCCAGCTCGGCGAGCAGCACGCCCACCGAGTAGACGTCGGCGCGCGGCGTCGGCTCCTCGCCCGCGCGAACCTCGGGCGCCAGGTAGCGACCCTCGCCGCGCAGCACCGCCGCCGCCGCCGAGCGCGACAGCATGGACCACAGCCCGACGCCGTCGATCACGACGCGCTCGCCGAGGATCGTCACATCGCTCGGCCGCAGGAAGCCGTGCACGAGCCCGGCCTGGTGCGCGGCATCGAGCGGCGCGGCCAGTCGACCGGCGAGGTGCGCGAGATCCGCCTCGCTCGCGCTCTGCCGCGCGCTGAGGCACTCGGCGATGGACACGCCACCGGTGAGCGGCTCGACCACGATCCAGCCCACGTCACCATCGATGCCCGAGTCGAACACGCGGCGCAGCCCGTCGTGCCGGATGTGTCGCAAGAGCGTCGCCCGCTCGCGCAGCCCTTCGAGCTGCTCGGCCGACGGCAGCAAGAGCTGCGGCACCAGCCAGACCTCGGCGCGGCCGCCGCTGATCGTGTCCTCGACGGGAGCGGCGTGGAAGAAGGCGGTGGTACGGCCGAGCTCGAGGATGCGCCAGAGTCCGCCCAGGACATGCCCCGGCTGCCGCGGCGGGCCGCACGCTACATCGTCGAGCGGCACGGCCATCTGAGCCGCATCGCCCCCCTCTGGATGTTTGTCCACCCGGTCCGCGCTCGCGAAGATGGTAACCCGTGGTCATTATCGGCCGGCGCATGCGATGCGGGCCAGCAAACTTTGTCTGCCTTTCTTCTCGAAATTCTGGCCGGATCTTCTAGTGCGATCACACCTTGGCCGGCTCGGGCGCGGACCTACTTCAGTGAGAGCGTGACGCGCGCCGTCTGGATCCCGCCGGCGACCATCGCGGGGCTCAGGCTCTGCGCGAGGCACACGCGCAGCGCCTTGTCCGCCGGGCCCGACATCACCTGTGCTGCGGGCGGCACGTCCTTCACCGGCTGCTTGAGCTCGATCGCGACGACGCCCGCGAGCTTGGGCGAGCGATCGAGCGCGTCCTGGTAGCACTGGCGCAGCGCCGGCACGCGGCTGGCGAGCGCGTCGGGGACCATCGTCACGGTCGCGGCGGCGCGGCGCGCGGTCCGCACGGGCAGGTCGGCCTTGCCCTTCGCGGCGGGCCGCTTGTCGGCGAGCGCGAGCGCGCGGAAGAGCGGCTTGCCCGCCGCGTCGTGGCTCGCGGCGTCGGCGGCGGCGACCAGCTGTGCGTAGCTCGCGCCTGCCTCGGGCACGAGCACCAGGCCGTCCTCGTCGGGGAACGCCGAGCGCACCAGCTCGAGCTGCGCGCGCAGCCCGCCGACCGGGTCCTTGCCCGCGCCAGCAGGAATCTCGGGGAACGCGCCGCTCGCCGCGCTCAGCCGCCAGGTGCCCGCGCTCACCGCCAGGTGCAGCCCGAGCGTGGCGCGCGCGGGATCCCAGTCGCTGGCGCGCGGCCCGCTGCGGCCGCTCTCGCCGCTCGTCGCCGACGGATCCAGGGCAAACGACACCACGCCTAGCCGCGGCACCCGATCGTCCTTGGCGCGCTTGTGCCAGTAGTCACCGCTGGGCGCCTTGACCTGTTGCTGGTAGCCGACGACCAGCTCGAGCGTGTCGGCGCCGGCGGTGCGCGCGGCCGCGGCCGCGGTGAGCACGGTGGTCGCCGGCGCGCTCGCCGACAGCGCGACCGCCACGCGGCCACGACGATCCGCGGCGACCACCGGCGCGAGCTTCGCGCCCAGGTCGGCGGCGGGCGGCGTCTGGCCGTCGCCCAGGCGCACGAGCGGCGTCCACTCGTAGGGCGCGGCGCGCGCCAGCATCGGGGCGTTCAGCTCGCTCGGCTCGGGGTGCGTGGGCAGGAGCTGCTGCTTGGCCTTCATGAACTGCAGATCGTCGGTGGCGAGCGCGGCGCCGAGCCCGGCGATGCGGCTCTTGGTGTCGCCCATCTCGCCGAGCAGCACGCGCACGCCGCCGGCGAGATCTTGCCACGCGGGCTCGGGGGGCCGCTTGCCCGGGTCGTTGGCGAAGTACGGCTCGGGATCCGAGTCGAACAACGGGTACAGGCAGTAGCCGAGGATACCGGGGCGAAACGGCGTCGGCGCACGCACCGCGTCGCGGAACGCGGCGCGGCAGAAGTCGGCGAGGCGCAGCATGGCGTTGGCGCGCAGCGGCCCGTCGCCGCGCGCGATGGCCTTGATCGCGACCATGCGGCCGAACAGCTCGGCGCGCACCGGCCGCTTGCGATCGAACTCGAGCAGCGTCTTCGCGGCCTGGCCGCCCGAATGCAGCCGGTCGGCCTCGAGCAGGCGGTCGACCTTCACCAGCAGCGCGTCGAG
>JBKJOI010000066.1:0-5574 GCA_046595695.1 Haliangiales bacterium
GCGCGTCGAGGACGCGCTCCACGCGACGCGCGCTGCGGTCGAGGAAGGCATCGTCCCGGGCGGCGGCGTCGCGCTGCTGCGTTGCCAGAGCGTGCTCGAGAAGCTCGAAGTGAGCGAGGAGCAGCAGTTCGGCATCTCGATCATCCGTCGCGCCATCGAGGAGCCGATCCGTCAGATCGCCTTCAACGGCGGCTTCGAGGGCTCGATCGTCGTGAACAAGGTCAAGGAGGGCAAGGGCTCCTTCGGCTGGAACGCGGCGACCGGTGAGTACGAGGACCTCGTCGAGGCCGGCGTCATCGACCCGACCAAGGTCGTGCGCACGGCGCTCCAGAACGCGGCCTCGGTCGCGTCGCTGATGCTCACCACCGAGGCGATGATCGCTGAGAAGCCCAAGAAGGACGACGCGGGCGGCGGCGGTGGCCACGGTCACGGCGGCGGCGGCGGCGGCATGGGCGGCATGGGCGGCATGGGCATGTAGCCCTGGCTACCCAGCCAAGCATCCGAATAGCATAACGAATCGGGCCCGGGGCACCTCGCTCTGGGCCCGCTTCATTTTCGGAGTCTTACTTTCGGGACGGTGGTCAGGATCTTACTTTCGGCCCGCCTCGCGTCGCCCGCCTCGGCGCGCCTCGACGATGCTGGTCGTCATCGGCGCCCTCGCGCTCATGCTGTGCACGTTCCTGCCGATCGGGCTTTTCGTCGTCAACCCGAACGAGGGTCGCGTGCTCCAGCTGTTCGGCCGCTACGTGGGCACCGTGAGGGACGCGGGGCTGCGCTGGGCCAACCCGTTTTACACCAAGCGCAGAGATCGGCGCGATCGTGGTCTGGAGGGTCGTCGACACCCCCGAGGCCTGCTTCCTGGTCGACAACTACGAGCATTTCGTCCACGTGCAGGCGGAGTCGGCGGTGCGCAACCTGGCCACCCGCCACCCCTACGACGCCCACGACGACGCGCAGATGTCGCTGCGCGGCAACACCGACGCGATCGCCGAGCAGCTCAAGCTCGAGATCCAGGAGCGCCTGGCGCAGGCCGGCCTCCAGGTGATCGAGGCGCGCATCGCGCACCTCGCCTACGCTCCCGAGATCGCGCAGGCCATGCTGCAGCGTCCGCAGGCGGGCGCCATCATCGCGGCGCGCTCGCGCATCGTGGAGGGCGCGGTCGGCATGGTGCAGATGGCGCTCGAGCAGCCGGCGAAGAACAACATCGTCGAGCTCGACGCCGATCGCAAGGCGGCCATGGTCTCGAATCTGCTCGTCGTCCTGTGCGGCGAGCGTGGCACGCAGCCGGTCGTCAACACCGGCACGATCTACCAGTAGCGGCCCACGCCCCGAGAAACCCGTGGCCGCCGATCGCAAGGCTTTCCTGCTCCGCCTCGACCCCAGGTTGCTCGAGGCCCTGCAGCGCTGGGCGAACGACGATCTGCGCAGCCTGAACGCGCAGATGGAGTTCGTGCTGCGCCAGGCGCTGGCGAAGGCGGGGCGCAACGTCGCGTCGGGCGTCGCCGCCAGCGACGATCCCGAGGACCCCGGGCGGCTCGAGCACCTGACCGTCACGTAATCCTGGTAATCTCGGCAACGATGACCCAAGAACAGCTCAACTTGCTGCTTGCTGCAGGCGTGCAGCACGGGGCCAGCGACATCCACCTCAAGGTCGGCGACCCGCCCACGTACCGCGTGAACGGCACGCTCGCGCCGCTCAAGTACGAGAAGCTCAAGCCCGTCGACACCGAGGCGATCGTGCGCCTGGTGGTGCGCGACCCGAAGATCGAGCTCGCCTCGATCCAGGAGTACGACACGAGCTACTCCTTGCCGGGCGTGTCGCGCTTCCGCGTGAACGTCTACCGCCAGCGCAACTCGCTGTCGCTCATCCTGCGCATCATCCCGCAGAACATCCCGACCGTCGACGGCCTGGGCCTGCCCCCGGTGGTCACCCAGATCGCCGACGAGGAGCGCGGGCTGGTGCTGCTCACCGGCGCGACCGGCTCGGGCAAGTCGTCGACGCTGGCAGCGATGATCAACCACATCAACGTGTCGCGGCGCGTGCACATCCTCACCATCGAGGATCCCATCGAGTTCCTGCACGCCAACCAGAAGGCCTCGGTGTCGCAGCGCGAGATCGGCCTCGACACCAAGAACTACAACATCGCGCTGCGCGCGGCGCTCCGGCAGGACCCCGACGTCATCCTGGTCGGCGAGATGCGCGACGCCGAGTCGATCGACATCGCGCTCAAGGCGTCGGAGACCGGCCACATGGTGTTCTCGACGGTGCACACCACCGACGCGGCCAAGACCATCGGCCGTCTGGTCAGCGTGTTCCCGGCGGAGGAGCAGCAGACGGTGCGCTACCGCATTGCCGACAACCTGAAGGCGACCATCTCGCAGCGTCTGCTGCCGCGCTCCGACGTGAAGGGCCGCGTGGTGGCCGCCGAGATCATGGTCGTGACCAAGACCGTGCAGGAGTACATCCGCGACCCCGAGCGCACCGGCGGCATGAAGGACGTGATCGAGAAGGGGCGCTCGCAGTACGGGATGCAGTCGTTCGACCAGCACCTGACCGAGCTCTACCGCGGCGGGAAGATCACGCTCGAGACCGCGACGGAAGCCGCGTCCAACCCGGCCGACTTCCAGCGCGCGCTCAACTTCGAGTAGGCGGCGGTCGGCCGCGACGATGCGGCGTTCCTAGACGAAGTCCAGGTGGACCTGGCCGACTGGCTGGTCCTGGCCTGCGCGGCGCACGACGATCTCGTAGCGATCCTTGGCGAGCCCGGAGAACGTGGCCGCGGCGCCGTCGCCGACCGGCACGCTGTCCACGGTCTGGCCGGCGCGCAGGAGCGACACGCGCGTCCCCGCGCCGCCACCGACGAGCTTCACCTGCACGTCGATCGACGCCGGCGCGTTGGCGCGGGTCACGTGCTCGATCTTGAGGTGCGCCTCGACGGCGCCGAACGGCTGCACGAACTCGTAGTAGCAGGCGCCCGCCGTGGGCTGTGCGGCAGGGCCGCTGCGGACTGCGACCGGCGCCGGCATGACCAGCGGCTCGGTGGCCGAGCGCAGCAGCTCGAGCGCGTCCTTGGCCATGACGAAGACGTAGCGGGCGGCGCGCTCGAGCGCGCCCGTCGCCAGGCCGGTCTCGGCCAGCGATTCCTTCAGGATGTGCAGGCGGTCGCGGGTGTAGCCGCTCTGCTGGGCGGCAGCCTCGACGCGGGCGCGCTCGTCACCGCTGGCGCTACCGTCGACCACCCGCAGGAGCTCGTCGTCGGACGGCTCGTTCGGTCCGGGCGCCGGCACCGGTCGCCGGGTCGCACGCGCCGCCCGTGCGATCTGCTCGTCCAGGGGGTCGCGTCGGTCATGAGGGGGCTGATCGGAAGCCATTTGTTCTCTCGGTCCTACGCGCCTGAGGCGACGTCCTTCCCGCCGAACAGCTGCTCGACGATCCGGCGCAGCTTCTCGCGGACCTTGTTCTTCCGCGAGTACACGGTGTTGATGGAGATGCCCATGCGCTGGGCGATCTCCTCCGGATCGAGCTCCTGCTCGTAGTAGAGCGCGAGGAACTCCTGGTCGCCCTTGGGCAGCTCGCGCATGGCGGCGACCAGGGTCTCCCACTGCTCGCGCGTCTCGAGCGAGTCGCCCGGCAGCGGGCCCTCGTCGGCGTACTGCACCGGCGGCGAGTCGTCGTCGGAGTCGTGCGAGGCGTCGAGGCGCGTGTGGATGGGCTCGCGCCGGCGCAGCGCGTCATGCGCGGTGTTGGTGGCGATGAGACCGACCCACGAGGACAGCTTGTAGCCGCGCGTCGGGTCGAAGGCCTTGAGCTTGTGGTAGTCGTCCTTGACGAGGTTCAGGCACACGGTGTTGACCATGTCCTCGATGTCCTCCTCGGCGTAGATCGCGGTGTAGCGGTGCAGCACCTTCTTGATGCAGGTGATGATGAGGCGGTCGTAGCGCTTGTAGAACCCGGCCCACGCGCCGGGTTTCTGGCCGATCACCGCGGCCAGCAGCTCGTCCTCGGGCATCACGGCCCAGGGGCTGGACTTGTCGACCGCGCGCCGCACCATTCACCGAGTTCTATCACAGCCGCCCTGCGATCACAGCCGCCACACCAGGCCCAAGTACGCGGTCTGGCGTCGGAAACGTAGCTCCTGGGTGGCGAATTCGTTCGAATAGAAGCTGTAGCGGGCCTCGATGGCCCAGTGCGGCGTGAGGTCGCGGGTGGCGTGCAAGGTGAGCGCGTTGCGGTTCTCGTCCTCGATGGTGAGCACGCCGATGTCGCGCGACAGCAGCAGCGGGTCGAGGAACTGACTCACCTGCACGACCAGGCGCGCGGTGACGAAGACCGACCAGAACGTCTCGCTGGTCGCCGACAGCTCCACGCGGTGACGCAGCAGCGACTGGCCGAAGCTGTTCGAGAGCGTGAGCTGGAGCTCGTAGCGGGCCGCGTAGATGCGCTCGCCGGTGAACGTGACCTCGGCGCCGGCGGCGTGCGAGATATCGACGCGATCGTCGGCGACCGAGACCAGGCAGCCGGTGGCCAGCTCGGCCGCGGGGGCGCAGGTGTTGACGCGCGCGCGGTCGGCGTAGGCGCGCCGCGCGAAGCTGTAGGACGCGGCGACGTCCCAGGTGGGGCCGTCCTCGGCGAGGGCCGGGGCCGGGGCGGGCACGCCGGATCCGTCGCCGTTGTCCTGCGCGGCGTCGAGGTCGGCATCGGGCTCCGGCTCCGGCTCGAAGGTCTTCTTCCAGTCGAGCCGCACGTGCTCGCCGGCGAAGTCATAGCGGGAGTCGGGCTTGTACTCGAACAGGCGGTAGCCGGCGGCGATGGTGGCGCGGTGGTCGTGCTCCCCGAGCAAGGTGAGCGACAGCGCGCCGTCGCCGGTGCGGAAGTCATGGTCGGGTGTACCGGTCGTGTCGCCGTCGCGCTCGAGCGCGTCGTAGTAGGAGACACGCGCGCCCCACGCGACCGGGGCGTCGCCGAGGCGCGCGTCGTAGCGCAGGTCGCCCGCGAGCACCGCGACGTCCTCGTCGGCGACGCCGTCCGCGCCGACGAACTTCTTGGCCGCGGCGATCGCCGACACGCGCAGGGCGCGCCGGGGCGCCGGCCGCCAGCCCAGCGCGAAGCGCACGCCGCCGCGCCCGACCGCGGCCGGCAGGGGCGCGTAGGGCGTGTTCACCTCCGCGGTCGCGCGGGTCGGGTTGGTGTCGAGCTCGCTGCCCGCCTCGAGCTGCAGGTTGACGACCGGCTCGTCGGCGCGCGCGCCGCCCGGGGCGACCGCAAACGCGGCGCCCGTGGCGGTCAGGATGCCGAGCCAGCGTCCGCGCGCCACCGGGTCACGATAGCATGCGAGGCTACTCGGCCCCGTCGCGCAGGCGCCGGGCGCGCTGCTCCATCTCGAGCCGCTTGGCGCGCAGCCGGTCGGCGCGGCTGCGCACGTCCTTGAGCGCGCGGTCGGCGGCCTTGGCCTTGTTCTCCGGGTCGCCCGAACGCTCGGCGCGCTGCAGCTCGGCGACGGTCGCCGGGTCGACGACGTCGGCGTAGACGACCGCGGGATCGTCGCCGAAATCGACCGCGGGATCGTCGCCGAT
>JBKJOI010000170.1:0-3727 GCA_046595695.1 Haliangiales bacterium
GTGATGAAGCAGCTCTTCATCGCGCGCATGAGCGACTCGCGCGCGTTCGAGCGCACGCTCTTCATGATCCGCAAGCGCGCCGGCAAGTTGTGCTCGGAGAAGGGTTACGGAGACGACTTCTACGTCGCGAGCTTGTCGTCGAAGACCGTCGTCTACAAGGGCCTGATGCTTCCGGAGAAGCTCACGGACTTCTTCGGCGATCTCCAGGCCGACGATTTCCAGAGCCGCCTCGCGCTCGTCCATTCGCGCTTCTCCACGAACACGTTTCCCACGTGGGAGCGCGCACACCCGTACCGGCGCATCGCTCACAACGGCGAGATCAACACGCTACGCGGCAACCAGAACTGGATGCGCGCGCGCGAATCGCTCCTGGCCTCGCGGCTCTTCGAGGAGCACCTTTCGGATTTCAAGCCGATCATCCGTCCCGACGGCTCCGACTCGGCGTCGCTCGACAACGTCGTCGACTTCCTGGTCGCGTCGGGCCGCAGCCTGCCCCACGTCATGATGATGCTCATGCCCAAGGCGTTCGCCGGCGACTCGGACATGTCGGCGGAGATGAAGGCCTTCTACGAGTACCACGGCTGCCTGGTCGAGCCGTGGGACGGCCCGGCCGCGGTCGCGTTCACCGACGGTGACCTGATCGGCGCCATGCTGGATCGCAACGGCCTGCGCCCGGCCAAGTACGTGGTCACCTCCGACGGCTTGGTCGTGCTCGCGTCGGAGTTCGGCGTGCTCGACATCGACCCCGCGCGCATCGCCGAGAAGGGCCGCGTGCAGCCGGGCCGCATGTTCCTGGTCGACACCTGCGCCGGGCGCGTGATCGACGACGAGGAGATCAAGCACAAGGTCTCGACCCAGCAGCCGTACCGCGCCTGGCTGGACGAGAACAAGATCGACCTGACCGCGCTGCCCCCGGTGAAGAGCCCGTACGAGATGTCGCCCGAGCAGCTGGTGCGCCAGCAGCAGGCCTTCGGCTACAGCGAGGAGGACCTCAAGATCCTCATCGCGCCGATGGCCGCCGGCGGCGAGGAAGCCGTCGGCTCCATGGGCATCGACATCCCGCTCGCCGTGCTCTCGGATCGCCCGCAGCTGCTCTACCGCTACTTCAAGCAGCAGTTCGCCCAGGTGACGAACCCGCCGATCGATCCGATCCGCGAGGAGATCGTCATGTCGCTGGTCTCGTCGGTCGGCGGCGAGGGCAACCTGCTCGAGGAGACGCCGCGGCAGTGCCGCATGCTCCAGCTCGACCACCCGATCCTCACCAACGACGACGTCGCCAAGCTGCGCCGCAACGTGATGGGCGACTTCCGCGCCTGCACGCTGTCCCTGCGCTTCCGCGTGCCCGCCGAGCCGCGGCGCGCCGGCGAGGCACTGCGCAGCGCGGTCGACCGCCTGTGCGCCGAGGCCTCCAAGGCCATCGAGGGCGGCGCCAGCATCGTGATCGTCTCCGACCGTGACGTCGACGACCAGCACGCGGCGGTGCCCGCCCTGCTCGCGGTCGGCGCGCTGCACCACCACCTGCAGCGGGCCGGCCAGCGCGTGCGCGCCGGCATCGTGGTCGAGTCGGCCGAGCCGCGCGAGGTCGCGCACCTGTGCCTGCTCATCGGATTCGGCGCCGGCGCGGTGAACCCGTACCTGGCGCTCGACACGGTCGCCGCCATGGCCGCCGAGGGCAAGCTGCCCAAGGTCATGTCGGTCGAGAAGGCACAGCAAAACTACGTCAAGGCGCTCAAGAAGGGCCTCTTGAAGACGATGTCCAAGATGGGCATCAGCTCGGTCTCGAGCTACCAGGGCGCGCAGATCTTCGAGGCCATCGGCATCGATCAGCCGCTCATCGACAACTACTTCGCCGGCACGCCCTCGCGTCTGCGCGGCGTCGGGCTGCAGGAGCTGGCCGAAGAGGCCCTGGCGCGCCACGAGCGCGCGTTCTCGCCGCTGCCCGCCGAGACCCTCGACGTCGGCGGCCACTACCACTACCGCGGCGCGCAGGTGCAGGGCGAGCCGCACCTGTGGACCCCGGCCACCGTCGCGTCGTTGCAGAAGGCGGTCCGCCAGGGCGACGCGTCGAGCTACGAGACCTACTCGAAGCTCATCAACGAGCAGACCGAGCGGCTCATGACGCTGCGCGGCCTGTGGGACTTCCAGCCCGCCTCTGCGCCCGTCCCGCTCGACGAGGTCGAGCCCGCCAAGGAGCTGGTCAAGCGCTTCGCCACCGGCGCCATGTCCTTCGGCTCCATCTCCAAGGAAGCCCACGAGAACCTCGCGGTCGCCATGAACCGCATCGGCGGTCGCTCCAACACCGGCGAGGGCGGCGAGGATCCCGAGCGCTTCGTGCCCGCCGGCAACGGTGACTCGCGCCGCTCGGCCATCAAGCAGGTCGCGTCGGGCCGCTTCGGCGTGACCACGCATTACCTCATCAACGCCGACGAGATCCAGATCAAGATGGCGCAGGGCGCCAAGCCCGGCGAGGGCGGCCAGCTGCCCGGCCACAAGGTCGACGCGGTTATCGCGCGCGTGCGCCACTCGACGCCGGGCGTGACGCTCATCTCGCCGCCGCCGCACCACGACATCTACTCGATCGAGGATCTCGCGCAGCTCATCTTCGATCTCAAGAACGTGAACCCGCGCGCGCGCATCAGCGTCAAGCTGGTCTCCGAGGCGGGCGTGGGCACCATCGCGGCCGGCGTCGCCAAGGCGCACGCCGACGTGATCCTCATCTCCGGCCACGACGGCGGCACCGGCGCCTCGCCGCTGACGTCGATCCACCACGCCGGCACGCCCTGGGAGCTCGGCCTGGCCGAGACCCAGCAGGTGCTGGTCATGAACGGCCTGCGCGGCCGCGTGCGCGTGCAGGTCGACGGCCAGCTCAAGACCGGGCGCGACGTGCTGTTCGGCGCGCTGCTCGGCGCCGAGGAGTTCGGCTTCGCGACCGCGCCGCTCGTGGCCTCGGGCTGCATCATGATGCGCAAGTGCCACCTGAACACCTGCCCGGTCGGTGTGGCCACGCAGGACCCTGAGCTGCGCAAGCGCTTCGTCGGCAAGCCCGAGCACGTCATCAACTACATGTTCTTCGTCGCCGAAGAGGTGCGCCGGCTCATGGCGGCCCTGGGCTTCCGCAACCTCAGCGACGCCATCGGCCGCGTCGACTGCATCGGAACCAAGCGCTCGCACAAGCCCAAGGCGCGCCGGCTCGACTTCTCCGAGGTGCTCTACCGCCCCAAGGAGACCGACGTCAACGCGCGCCGCTGCGAGGAGGGCCAGGACCACAACCTGCGCGCGGTCGCCGATCACCAGCTGGTCGCCGAGAGCGGCGAGGCGCTGGCCGGCCGCGGCCGCGCCCGGCTGTCCTTCAAGATCCGCAACCGTGACCGCGCCTTCGGCGCCATGCTCTCGGGCGAGATCGCGCGCCGCCACGGCTCGGCCGGGCTGCCCGACGACACCATCCACGTGCACGCGATCGGCTCGGCGGGCCAGAGCTTCGGCGCGTGGGCGACGCGCGGGCTGACCCTCGAGCTCGAGGGCGACGCCAACGACTACGTCGGCAAGGGCCTCTCGGGCGGCGTGCTGGCCGTGCGCGCGCCGCGCACCGCGGCCTTCCGTCCCGACGACCAGGTCATCGTCGGCAACACCGTGCTCTACGGCGCCACCTCGGGGCGCGCCTTCTTCAATGGCCGCGCCGGCGAGCGCTTCGCCGTGCGCAACTCGGGCGCGACTACCGTCGTCGAGG
>JBKJOI010000546.1:0-5316 GCA_046595695.1 Haliangiales bacterium
GGGGTAGGTGGTCGTCAAGGATGATCACGCCACCCATAGTAGGTATGCGGGTGTTACCCCGCGCCGGTCCCGAGCCAGTCGGTCGGGCGCAAGTAGTCGAAAAGCTGGGCTTCTCGCGAGCCGGGCGCGGGCTGGTGGTTGTACTCGAAGCGCACCAGCGGCGGCAGTGACATGAGAATCGATTCGACCCGGCCGTTGGTCTTGAGGCCGAAGATCGTGCCGCGATCGTGGAGCAGGTTGAACTCGACGTAGCGGCCGCGGCGCCACAGCTGGAAGTGCCGCTCGGTCTCGCCGTAGGGCTCGTGGCGGCGGCGCTCGGCGATCGGCACGTACGCGTCGAGGAAGGCTGCGCCGGCCGCCTGCACGAAGGCGAAGACCTCGTCGATCGGGCGATCGTCGCCCTTCAGGTAGTCGAAGAACAGGCCGCCGACCCCGCGGGTCTCCTGGCGGTGGGGCAAGAAGAAGTAGGTGTCGCACCACGCCTTGAACTTCGCGTAGTAGGCCGGATCGTGCTGATCGCAGACGCTGCGCAGGGTGCGGTGGAAGTGCTCGACGTCCTGGAGCCACGGGTAGTAGGGCGTGAGATCCGTGCCGCCGCCGAACCAGCAGGCGTCGCCCTTCTCGAGGAAGCGGAAGTTGGCGTGCACCGTGGGCACCATGGGCGTCTCGGGGTGCAGCACCAGCGACACGCCGGTGGCGCGGAAGTGCGTCCCGCTGCCCGGGATCGACTTCGCGAAGTCTTCCGGCATCTCGCCGGAAACATCCGACCAGTTCACGCCCGCCTTCTCGAACAGTGCGCCGCCGGTCAGCACGCGCGACTTGCCGCCCCCGCCGCCCTCGCGCTGCCAGACGTCCTCGACGAAGCGCGCCTTGCCGTCGAGCTCCTCCAGCCGTGCACAGATGCGCAGCTGCAGCTCGCGGAAGAACTGGGCCGCCCGGTCAGTGAGACTCGGCACGGCGGCGGGAAGATCGGAACCCATGGCCGCGAAGATAGCAGACGGGTTATTCTGGAGCTTCCAACCATGTGGGCAGTGTTTAGACTGGTACGCGCGACCTTCCTCCTCGGGAGGATCTTCCTCAGTTACATCGCGCAGCTATGGTGGCAGCGCTTGCGGGGCTCGGACGCGGTGCGCGCGCGCTGGAAGCGCGTGCACGCGGTCAACGCGAAGCGCCTGTACCACGCGATGGTCCGCCTGCGCGGCGTGTTCATCAAGCTGGGGCAGATCCTGAGCGTGATGGGCACGTTCCTGCCGCGCGCCTACGCCGAGGAGCTCGAGAAGCTGCAGGATCAGGTGCCGCCGCGCTCGTTCGACGAGATCCACGACGCGATCGAGGAGTCCATGGGCAAGCCGCCCACGGTGCTGTTCGCCAGCTTCGAGGAGAAGCCGGTGGCCGCGGCGTCGCTCGGGCAGGTGCACCGCGCGACCCTGCACGGCGGCGAGCGCGTGGCGGTGAAGATCCTCTACCCGAACATCGCGACCGTCATCAAGATCGACCTCATCGTCATGGGCTGGGCGATCCGCGTGCTCAAGCACTGGTTCCCCGGGCAGATCCTCGACAAGGTGCGCGAGCAGCTGCGCGACCTGCTCGCGCGCGAGACCGACTACCGCCACGAGGCCACGTGCATGGGGCGCATGGCGCAGAACTTCGCCGGCCACGCCGACGTGCTGTTCCCGCGCGTCTACCCCGAGCTGTCCTCGGATCGCGTGCTGACCATGACCTTCATGGACGGCGTGAAGATCTCGCGGCGCGAGAAGCTCGAGGCGCTCGGGCTGGATCCCTACGCGGTCGGCAAGATCCTGGTCGAGGCCTTCTACAAGCAGCTGTTCGTCGACGGCTTCTTCCACGCTGATCCGCACCCGGGCAACTTCCTGGTGCAGAAGGGCGAGAGCGGGCCGAAGGTGGTCGTGCTCGACTTCGGCGCTGCCACCGAGTGCCCGCGCAGCCTGATCGACGGGATGATCGACATCATCAAGGGGCTGTTCTCCAAGGACGACAACATGGTCGTGAAGGGCATCCACACCATGGGGTTCGTGGCCGTCGACGGCAACGTCGAGCTGCTCGAGCGCACCGTGCGGGTGTACTTCCAGAAGCTGCTCGCGCTCGACATCCAGGACTTCGGCCGTATCAGGCCGGAGGTCGCGGCCGACCTGGCCGATCCGGGGCTCGACCGCGACGAGCTGCGCGATCTCATGAAGAGCGTCGCGTACCCCGAGGGCTGGTTCTACGTGGAGCGCGCGGTCGTGATCATCTTCGGCCTGTCGGCGCAGCTCGCGCCCAAGATGAACATCATGCAGATCGGCTTCCCGTACATCATGCGCCTCCTGGCGTCGCGGCAGGCCGAGGCCGTGGCCGCCGAGGCGGCCGCGAAGGCGACCAGCGCGTCGGGCGGCGCATCGTCCCTGAAGGCGGTCGCCGCGGCGCCCGCGGTCGCGTAGCGCGGCGTCGCGCGCGGCGCGCGGAGCGCGGCTGGGCGGTCCGCCTACATCGATCCGGGCCCGCGCAGGTGCTCGACCGCCTTGAGCTGCGCGGCGATGTCCTCGCTGCCCAGGCCGAGGGCGCGTGCCAACGAGGTCACCTGGTGGATCGCGGCCAGCCCGGGCAGCGGCACGCGGCGCGTGGCGCCCTCGGCGAGCATGAGCGCCTGGTCCTTGTGGAGCAGATCCAGGGAGAAGTGGGTCTCGAAGTCGCGGCGCGCCATCGCGCCGCCCTTGAACGACCAGTATGGCGACGCGAAGCCCGACGCCTGCACGACCTCGAGCAGGGTCTCGAGGGGCACGCCCGCCTGCTGCGCCAGCACGGCGCCCTCGGCGAGCCCCTCGAGCATGAACGAGATGATGGTGTTGCCGGCCAGCTTCACGATCGCCGCGGCGCCGACCGGGCCGCAGTGGATCACCTTGGCCGCGAACGCGGCGAGCAGCGGCGCGCACGCGTCGTGGAGGTCGCGCGGGCCGCCGGTCATGACCACGAGCGTGCCGTTCTTCGCGCCCAGCTTCGAGCCGGTCACCGGCGCCTCGAGGTAGCGCACGCCGGCCGCGGCGGCGGCGGCGGCCAGGTGCTCCGACGCGGCCGCGCCGATCGTCGACGTGTCGATCCAGATCAGGCCCGGCCGCGCCCCGGCGAGCAGCCCATCGTCGCCGAGCGTGACCTGTGCCAGCGCCGCCGGGTCCGCGACGCACGTGATCACCACTTCGCAGGCCGCCGCGAGCTCGCGCGGCGTCTTGGCCCGGCTGGCGCCCGCGGCGACCAGCGCGTCGGCGCGCGCGGCGGTGCGGTTCCACACCCTGAGCGGGTAGCCCTTGGCGATGAAGTTGCTCGCCATCCCCTGGCCCATGAGACCCAGACCGGCGAAGCCGACCCGCGTCGTCGTCGTTCCGGTCGTGCTCGTGCTCGCTGGCGACATGTCGCGCACACTACAACAACCGCGATGTCAGAGGCGCCGTTCGCGATCTACCGGGAGCTGCCGCTCGCCGGTCTACACCGCCGACGGCGCAAGGTGATGCGCGTGTCGCGGGCCAGCACCCTCAGAGCCGGCGGCGCATGCGGATGGCGCGCTGGCCGCCGTCGTAGGTGCCGTGCTGCGCGTCGAGGACCTCGAAGCCGAAGCGGCGGAACAGGCCCAGCGCGACCTGGTTGGTCTCGGCGACGGTCAGGCGGATCTCGTGCACCGGGACGCGCCGGCCGGCGAGCGTCGCCAGGTCGATCGCGTACTCGAGCAGGCGCTTGCCCGAGCCCTGGCGCTGGAACTCCGGCGCGACCGCGATGGCGATGAGGTCCGCGACGTAGCGAGCGGAAGGGTCGGAGTCCTCGGTGGCGGCGGCGACCGGGCCGACTGCGGTGCTCACGCCGGCCGTGCCGGGCGGCTCGTAGAACCCGACCAGGATGAAGCCGTGTCGGTGCCCGCTGTCGTCCGCGTCCACGAAGGTCAGCACGCCCGGGTGCGACATCCACGAGGGGATGATCGAGCGGTAGTCGCCGAGCTCCGCATACACGCCCGCCGCGGTCTCGCGGATCCAGTCCGCGTCGTCGGGTAGGCCGCGGCGGATCATGGAAGCCTCAGGTGACAGCAAGGGCAGGGCGCAAGGGCTGCGCCAGAAGTGCTACTGCGAGACGGACTCGGGGCCGAGGTCGGACGGCAGCGACGAGACGAGCTCGACCGGCACGTCGGCGCTCGCCTGCGGTGCGACCACCGCGAGCGGCACCGAATCGGTGGCGTCGGGTGCGAGGCTGGTGCCCGCGAGCTCGCGCAGCGTGTACTTGCCGGGCGCCACGCGCACGAAGGCTGACTCCAGCCCGCGGCGCTTGATGTCCATGGCCAGATCGCGGGCCACGACGGTGTCGGGCGTCCGTGATTTCGTCGGCAGGCGATCGCCCGCTACTTCGACGATCTCTCGTACGACCATGGGGGTACGACGTTCCCGAAGCACCTCTTCGACGACAATCAACGTGCTCATGGACAGGACCTCCCAACCGACGACGTGCCGGAGAAAGTACGATCGCCCGCCCGCCCTGGGAAGCAGAAAATCGCTCACAGGAGTTGCCCTTGCCACAAACGGTCAGCGCTTGTCGGTTGTTGGCTCTCGCTCGCGCGGGTTGTTGGCTCTCGCTCGCGCGGGGCTCGTGGCGCGCCGAAGCTATATTTAGCGAGATCCGGGGGCCGGCGGCGGGGGCGGCGTGGCGACGGGCGCCATCTGGATGCGCGTCTCGTCGGCGCCGGGCTCGTCGGCGGGTAGGTCCAGGACCTCGATGATCAGCAGGTCGTCGTCGACGAGCAGGTGATCCTCGCCCTCGACCTTGCCGATCGTGCGGCGCTCGAGGCCGCGCCGGTCGCGCTGGAACACCCGCGTGTCGCCCTTGCCGATGCGCCGCTCGTGCTCGCGCCGCTCGCGGTCGAGGCGCTCGCGGATGGCGTCGATGGACTGTGGCATGGGCTCGAGGCGCATCGCGCGCGCGCAGCAGTTGTGGCACCTGGGCACCCACGCGCTGAGCAGCTCGACGCTGCGCAGGTGCTCGCGGCGGCGATCGTTGCACATGGTGCACGCGGCGCCCATGCCGACGGCGCGGCCCTCGACCCACGTGCTGTAGCAGCCCCAGCAGCGGCCGCGGCGCAGCTCGCCGACCTTGGCCCCGCAGACGTCGCAGGGCTGGGGGGGCGCTGCTCCGCTGCCCGAAGGGCTGGCGTTCATGCTCGGTTTCGCTGACAAGGATTCCGCCATCGTTCCTCCGTACGATCGTCGTAAGCCGCGCACGGGATGGGGGCAACTTTTCAGCTAGACTGGACGTCCTATGCCATCGCTCGCCGCCCTGCGCCACGCT
>JBKJOI010000457.1:0-4127 GCA_046595695.1 Haliangiales bacterium
ATGCGCGGCATCGCCACGGCCATTGTCGGCCCCGAAAAGGTCGACGAGCTGCAACTTCCCTGACGAGGCCTACGCGTCCGAGCGTCAGGTTTCGACGGAACGTGCGGGCCGTTCACAACCTCGTGACCAGCGTCGGCGCCGTGCTGGACGCTGGCCTTCCCTACGTCTTGACGGACGGGCATCCCATCATGGACTTCACGGATCAGTTCGATGCCGTGGAGGATCTGAGCCGGATCGACCACGAGCTCATGCGCGCCCGGTACTGGAAGGCAACCGAGGATGACCCAGACCGTGAGCGGAGGCGGCAGGCCGAGTTCTTGATCCACGAGCGCGTGCCGTGGGAGCTGATCGAGGAGATCGGCGTCATGGACGCCAAGATCAAGGCTCGCGTCGAGCAGATCCTCGCGGGCTGCGGAAGCGCTCATCAGCCGCCGGTGAGTGTCACTGACCGCTGGTACTATCCCGAGCGCTCAAAATGATCGAAGCAGCTACAGGGAACCTGCTCGACGCCAAGGTCGAAGCCTTGGTGAACACGGTCAACACCGTGGGCGTCATGGGCAAGGGCCTTGCGCTCCAGTTCAAGCGCCGGTTCCCGGCGGCCTTCCG
The DNA here is from genome assembly GCA_046595695.1 of Haliangiales bacterium. Classification (GTDB taxonomy): domain Bacteria; phylum Myxococcota_A; class Polyangia; order Haliangiales; family SHYZ01; genus JBKJOI01. The sequence continues at coordinate 607 of JBKJOI010000457.1, forward strand.
GGCCTACGAGGCCGCGTGCAAGCGTGGCGAGGTCGTGGTCGGTCGCATGTTCGTCGTGGAGAGCGGCGAGCCTACCGGGCCGCGCTTCATCGTGAACTTCCCGACGAAGCAGCACTGGCGCAACCCGTCGCGGATCGAGTACGTGCGCGACGGCCTGGTGGCGCTGGTCGAGGAGCTGCGGAGCAGGGGCATCCAGTCCGTGGCGATCCCCCCTCTCGGCTGTGGCAACGGTGGCCTAGACTGGGCGGACGTGAGGCCGCTTATTGACGAGGCGTTGGCCAAGGTGCCCCAGGTGCGGGCGCTCGTCTTCGCGCCGAGCGACATCAAGGCAGAGCTGGCGCCGAACAAGAACGCCAAGTTCAGCCGCCCGCGCGCCCTGCTGATCAAGCTCATCGAGGCCTACGCCAAGCTCGACTATTCGCTGACGAAGATCGAGGTGCAGAAGCTCGCCTACCTCCTCCAGACCGCGGGAGAAGATCTTCAGCTCCGCTACGCCAAGCAGCAGTTTGGTCCGTATGCCGATCAGCTTCGGCACCTGCTCATCGACATGGAGGGCACGTTCCTCACCGGTGTCACTGCGTCTGCTTCACGCGCAGAGATTCGCCTCCTCCCTGGTGCTGCGTCGCAGGCGGAACAGCTCCTTGGCGCCGATCCCGAAGCCAAGTCGAGGCTGGAGCGTGTCGGCCGCCTGATCCGAGGCTACGAGACGCCCTACAGCATGGAGCTACTCGCCACGGTGCACTGGGTTGCAACCCAGGAAGGTGCCCATTCGGCAGTCGAGGCGATCGAGCACGTCCAGCGCTGGAACGAGCGCAAGAAGGACCGCTACCAGCCGCGGCACGTGGAGAAGGCCTGGCAGCGTCTTGCGAGCGAGGGCTGGATCGGTGAGGGCGCGCCGGGCTGACCGCGGGTCTGGTCGTCGATCCACTGGTCGCACCAGCGTGTCTCTCGTCACGCAGTTAAGTGGCGGAACTGCCTAGGTATTTCGTCGCCGAAATAGCCTCGGACCGAGCCGCGGACCTTGCGGTACCCGGTCGGCAGTGTGGGTCTCATGAAGAAGCCCACCGCGCCGCTGCAGGTCCTTCCAAATCCCGTCCGCTGCCGTCGAATCGACGACCCTGAGAAGGTCGCCAGCCTCAGGCGCCTCGACTGCCAGCGCTACGACGACTGCCTGTCGGTGGCCGCCGACGGCGGCTGGCGCGGCTTCCACTGCAACGGCTGCTCGGGGCATATCTGCCGCAGACGCCCTCGCAGCGCCTGCGCGACTACGAGGCCACCCTCGACATGCTTGGCGACACGCGGCTCTTGGTCGGGCTCCGTGATGCGGACGCCGCGGGTGTCGAGGACGAGGACGAGGACCCGGACGCCGACGCACTCGTCGGCGGTATCCGCCAGCCGTCGCCCCGGCGCGGCTTCGTCCCGAGCCTCGACGACACCGGCGCCATGCCCATCGCCGCGGCCTCTCACGTCCATGCGTGAAAACCGAACGCTCTCGGAGGCGCCCATGGACCGACGAGCTGACCACGATCACGCGAGGCAGCGCGATCCCGACATCCTCGACGCCGACCAGGTGGCCGAGATGCTCGGGTTGAACCGCAAGACGGTCTACGAGGCCGTCCACAAGGGGCAGCTGCCGTGCCGGCGGATCGGGCGGCGCCTCGTGTTCTTCCGACCTGCGCTTGTGGCATGGTTGTCCCATGCTGCAAGGCCGCGACACTCTGGCGAGGAGAACATTTCCGATGCCCGTTTGCCGTGACCAGATTGGTCGATGGCGCTACCGGCTCTGGGTCGACCTGCCTGATGGCACGAAGACCCGGCTGACCGGAAGCGCGCCGAAGATCGACAACACCAAGCAGGCCGCCATGGAGGCCGAGCGTGAGCACGTGCACCGCGTGCTCAACCCGGCCCCGCTGGCGCCACCTGCGCCACCCAAGAAGGAGGTTCCGACCTTTCTCGAATTCATGCCCGAGTTCGAGGCCTACGCGAGGGCGAACAACAAGCCCTCCGAGGTAGCTTCCAAACGCAACGTGCTGAAGCGGCACCTGGTCCCGACGTTCGGCAAGCTCCGGCTCGACGAGATCGGCGAGCGGGAGATTGAACGCTTCAAGACGAAGCAGCTCGATCTCAAGCTGTCCAAGAAGACGGTGAACAACCACCTCAGCTGCCTTCGCCGCATGCTCGTCATGGCGCGGCGCTTCAAGCTGATCACGGTACTGCCCGAGATCATCTGGATGAAGGCACCCAAGTCGGAGTTCGACTTCCTGTCGTTCGAGGAAGCCGAGCGCCTGACCGCCGCCGCCGATGGGGAGTGGAAGACCATGCTCCTCGTGGCGCTGCGCACGGGCCTCCGGCATGGCGAGCTGCTTGGCCTACGCTGGGAGGACGTCGACCTGGTCGCGGGCAAGCTGCTCGTTCGCCAGTCGATCGTGCTCGGCATCGTGGGCACGCCCAAGTCGGGGCGGTCGCGCGAGGTCGCGCTCTCCGAGCAGGCGGTCGCCGCGCTCAAGGGGCATCGGCACCTGCGCGGCGAGCTGGTCTTCTGCAAGATGGACGGGCGCGCGCTCGCGCGATCGGAGTGCAAGTGGCCACTCTGGCGAGCCGCGCAGAGGGCCGGCCTCCGGCGGATCGGCTGGCACGTGCTTCGGCACACGTTCGCGTCGCACCTGACGATGCGTGGCGTCCCGCTCAAGGCGGTCCAGGAGCTCCTGGGTCACGCCACGATCGAGATGACCATGCGCTACGCGCACCTCAGCCCGAACGTCCGGCGCGATGCCGTACGCACTCTGGATGAGCCTGCCGTGGTGTCGGGGATCGGGTAAGCCGATGGCGTCAGGCAAAGGTCAGGCAAAGCGAGTCTGCCTGGTGCCTGCGATCGGCGGCTCGAGCAGCTCGGGACGACGAAGTCAGGCAAAAGTCAGGCAAAAACTGCTGCCCGAATGATGCCGGTCGTCCAAGTGCTCGAGATATAAAAAGAAACAGGGTGGAGGCGCCGGGAGTCGAAGCTGGCAAGGCGCCATTGCTTTCGCGTTCTGTTGCGGCCTATGAAGGCCATTCTCGAATGATTCCGCCGCTTCCAGGAACTGGCCCGCGTCGTCGGTATGCGTCTCGGACGCTTTCGCGTGGTCCCCGGGTAGCAGGGTAGCAATCGGACCGGGCCCGTCGTCGAGTGGCGCCTCAAAATGCCGGCGCTCGATGCGCAGCTTGGAGATCTCGCGACACAGCGTCTCCCACTCCAAGGACGTGTAGTCGTCGATGGCCTCGGAGCGGGTCCGGCCGTGCGTGCCCAGTTTGAGGATGTCCTTCACCGCACCGTCGTCCTGGGCGACCGAGATCATCGTGCGCCGAAGATCGTGCCCGCGCCGGTGCCGCAGCTCGAGCATCGCCAGGTCCGTCTTCAGCCGCTTGTACGAGTCGTTCTTGTTGCGCATGCCGGTACCGTCCCCCCGCGCGCGCGGGTTGGCTCGGGCGCGCTTGTTCGGCGGGTCGGCGGGCAGCGGCACGACGAGGTCATCCGGGCTGGG
>JBKJOI010000723.1:0-2565 GCA_046595695.1 Haliangiales bacterium
CATGAACGAGGGCGAGTGGGCCACGCGCCTGGGCCTGCGCGGCCAGCCGCGCGCCGCCGAGAGCGTCATGGTCGCGCGCGACATCGATCTATGCGCCTGGACCGGCGCGCGCTACCACGTCGCGCACATGTCCGTGGGTCGCTCGGCGGAGCTGGTGCGCGAGGCCAAGAAGCGCGGCCTGCCGGTCACCTGCGAGGTCACGCCGCACCACCTGACGCTCACCGACGCGGCCTGCTGCAGCTACGACACCGACACCAAGATGGCGCCGCCGCTGCGTGAGGCGAGCGATCTCGACGCGCTCAAGGACGCGCTCGCCGACGGCACCGTCGACTGCATCGCCACCGACCACGCGCCGCACTCGCCGGTCGAGAAGCAGCTCGAGTTCGACAACGCCGCTTTCGGCATCGTCGGGCTCGAGACCGCGCTGCCCATCCTGCTCGGCATCGTCGACGAGGGCGTGATCGGCATCCCGCGCCTCATCGAGCTGTTCACCATCGGCGCGGCGCGCTGCTTCGGGCTGGACGCGGCCGGGGCAGGGCACCTGTCGGTCGGCATGCCCGGCGACCTGGTCGTGCTCGACCTCGAGCACGCCTGGACCATCGACCGCACCAAGCTACGCTCCAAATCGAAGAACACGCCCTACCACGGGCGCGCGGTGCGCGGACGGGCGGTGCTCACCGCGCTGGCCGGTCGCGTGGTCTATGAAATTATCGGGGAAATCGGAGGAAACTCGTGAAGCGGCAGCCTGCACTCCTGGCCCTCGAAGACGGCACCACCTTCCGCGGCATCGCGGTCGGCGCCGAGGGCGAGTCGTTCGGCGAGGTGGTCTTCCAGACCGCGCTCTCCGGTTACCAGGAGGTCCTCTCGGATCCTTCGTACTGCGGCCAGATCGTGGTCATGACCGCGCCACAGATCGGCAACGTGGGCGTGAACCCCGAGGACGAGGAGGCGCTGCGTCCGCACTGCGCCGGCTTCGTCATGCGCGAGGTCTCGCCCATCGTGTCGAGCTGGCGGGCGCAGAGGTCGCTCGAGCAGTACCTGGTCCAGCACGGCATCACCTCGATCGCCGAGATCGACACGCGCGCGCTCACCCGTCACCTGCGCACCGCCGGCGCCATGCGCGGCGCGATCTCCACGACCACGCTCGATCCGCGCGCGCTGGTCGAGAAGGTCAAGCAGTCACCCTCGATGGAGGGCGCAAACCTCGTCGACCGTGTGACCTCGGCGAAGTCGTTCACCTGGGACGAGCCGAGCTGGGTCGCGCCCGACCTGCGCGACCACCGCACCCCCGCCGGGCTGCGCGCGCCCGGCGTGCGCGACGTGCCGTCGCCCGACCTGCATGTGGTCGCCTACGACTACGGCATGAAGCTCAACATCTTGCGCAAGCTGCGCGACCTGGGCTGCCGCATCACGGTGCTGCCCGCGCAGACTCCCGCGGCCGAAGCGCTGGCGCTCGGCGGCGACGGCTACTTCCTGTCGAACGGCCCCGGCGATCCGGCGGCGGTGACCTACGCGGCCGAGGCCACGCGCCAGCTGGTCGACTCGGGCAAGCCGGTCTTCGGCATCTGCCTGGGCCACCAGATCCTGGGCCACGCGCTGGGCGGCAAGACCTACAAGCTGCGCTTCGGGCACCACGGCGCCAACCACCCGGTCAAGGACCTGGAGACCGGCAAGGTCGAGATCACCTCGCAGAACCACGGCTTCTGCGTCGACGTCGACTCCTTGAAGGGCAAGGCCACGCTGACCCACGTGAACCTGAACGACAACACCGTCGAGGGCATGAAGCTCGAGGGTAAGCCGGTGTTCAGCGTGCAGTACCACCCCGAGGCGAGCCCGGGGCCGCACGACGCCGACTACCTGTTCGGACGCTTCGTGACCGCGATGCGCACCGCGCGGTAAGGTTCTCGCCGCGCATGGGGGATGAAAGGCGGACGGAGCTCGAGTCGGCGCTCGATCGCTTGATCGAGGCCTTCGGCGCCGGCGAGTGGGCCGCCGAGGTCGTCCGCGCCAAGGACGAGTACGCCGGGCGCACCGGCCGCGTCTTCGAGGACGACGAGCTCTTCGAGGCGCGCACCGCGGCGTTCCTCGAGTGGTACGCGGTCGAGCGGCCGCTGGCGCGGCACGGCGTGCCGCCCGCGGCGCTGTGGCGGCGCGACGGCCCCGAGGACGTGGCGCCCGCGCTGACCGCCTGGCTGGCCTCGCACCGCAGCCTCTACTCGATCGAGGAGCAGGGCGAGGAGCACGTGCTCCTGCAGGACCTGCTCGGCGGCGGGCTCTTCCAGGTCGAGGAGCGGCGCAAGCTGCACGGGGTCGCGTCGGGTGACCTGCTCGAGGCGCGCCTGGTCGGCTGGCAGGGCAGCGTGCGCTTCGGACGGACCTTTCTGTACCACCCGACGGGGGCGCGCGAGGCGATCCTGACCCATGCGCGCCGGCTGCGCGAGAGCGGCAGCACGCGCGCCGACGTCGTCGACTTCGTGGCCTCGTTGCGGGTGCGCGCGCTGCGCTACAAGCACGTCGCGGCCGAGCGCGTCTACGAGATGGGGACATCAGAGATCGCGCGTCGAT
>JBKJOI010000462.1:0-10075 GCA_046595695.1 Haliangiales bacterium
CGCGCGCCGCGGTGGCGCGGGCGCTCGCCGAGCGGACCGTCCCCGGCCTCACCGGCGACGTGCGCTTCGATGACGGCCGCGGCCGCGCCGACGACGGCGTGCTCTTCCAGGTGATCGCGGGCGATCAGGCGCAGGCGATCCGGGTGTACGCTCCGGCTGTGCTGACGGCGCCCCCGAAATAATCGTGCTGCTGCGCATCATCGACGTCACGGCCGAGCCGCTCTCGGTGCGGCTGGTCGAGCCGTTCACGATCGCGACCGCGCGCATGGACGCCACCCAGGCCGCGCTGGTGCGCGTGACGCTCGCCGCCGAGCCGGGCGGCGCGCGCGCCGTCGGCCTGGGCGAGGCCGCCGCGCTGCCGCCGGTGACCCACGAGGATCAGCCCGCGCTGCTCGCCGCGGTGGCGCGCGCCGCGAGCGCGCTGGTCGGGGCGAGCTTCGATTCGGCGGCGGGGCCGGCGGCGCTCACGCTGCGCCTCGACACCGCGTTCGTGCAGGCGCCGGTCGCGCGCGCCGGCGTCGAGATGGCGCTCTGCGACGCCTGGGCGCGTCTGCGCGGCGAGCCGCTCGGGCTCGCGCTCGGGGCGCCCGAGCTCGCGCCGCTCGATACCGACGTGACCCTGCCGATCTTCGCGTCGGCGCACATGGCCGAGCTCGCGCTGGCCTGGGCCGCGCGCGGCTTCGCCTGCTTCAAGGTCAAGGTCGGCATCGACTGGCGCGCCGATCTCACCAGCCTGCGCGCGGTCCACGCCGCCGTTCCGGGCGCGCGCTTCCGCCTCGACGCCAACGCCGGCTTCAGCGCGCCCGCCGCGCTCGCGCTCCTCGACGCGGCGCTCGCGGCCGGCCTGGTGATCGAGTGCTTCGAGCAGCCGTGCGCGCGCGAGGACTGGGCCGGCATGGCGCAGGTGACCGCGTGCTCCTCGGTGCCCGTGGTCGCCGACGAGTCGCTGCGCAACGCCGGCGATCTCGACCGCATCCTGGCCACCCGCGCCGCGCACGGCGTCAACCTGAAGCTGGCCAAGCTGGGCGGTCTGCTGCCCGCGCTCGCGCTCGGCCGGCGCGCGCGCGCCGAGGGGCTCTCCATCATGGCCGGCGCCATGGTCGAGACCCGGCTCGGCCTGGTGGCGATGGCGCACGTCGTCGCGGCCCTCGACGGTGTCGACTGGGTCGATCTCGACACCGCCTTCCTCCTCGCCGAGGAGCGCTTCGCCGGCGGCTGGGACGTCCGCGGCTCGCGCCTCGAGCTCACCGGTGCGCCCGGGTTGGATGTAAGGCTGGCGTAGCGGGTCGCGCCGCCGGGTCGCGGACGGCTCGCGGGGCTTGATCCGCCGGCCACCCTGCGTAGACTGCCCCCGATGTCCGCTGGTGAAGTCCTCCATCGTCTCGAGAAGCCGCTCTACCGCCAGGTGAAGCAGACCTGCATCGACTACGAGATGCTCGCCGCCGGCGACCGCATCATGGTCGCGATCTCGGGCGGCAAGGACAGCTACACGCTGCTGCACCTGCTCGGGAAGCTGGTGCCGCGCTTGCCGTTCCCGGTCGAGTTGGTCGCCGTCCACCTCGATCAGCAGCAGCCCGGCTACGACGGCGCGTCGCTCGCGCGCTGGCTCGCCGACAGCGGCGTGCGCTACGAGATCCTCTCCGAGGACACCTTCTCGGTGGTCACCTCGCACCTCGACGACTCGGCGACCTACTGCTCGCTGTGCTCGCGGCTGCGGCGCGGCATCCTGTACACCGCCGCCGAGCGGCTCGGCTGCAACAAGCTGGCGCTCGGGCACCACCGCGACGACTCGCTCGAGACGTTCCTGATGAACCTCTTCTACGCGGGCAAGCTGCAGGCGATGCCGGCGCGCTACCGCACCGATGACGGCCGCTTCGAGGTCATCCGCCCGCTCATCGAGTGCGGCGAGCGCGACATCGCCGCGTTCGCCGGCGAGGTGGGCTTCCCGATCATCCCGTGCAACCTGTGCGGCTCGCAGGACGGCCTCAAGCGCGACGTCATGACCCGCCTGCTCGGCGAGCTCGAGGCGACCCACCCCAACCTGCGCAACGTCATGCTGGCGGCGCTGCAGAACGTGCGCCCGACGCACCTGCTCGATCGCGACCTGCAGCGCGCGTGGGCCGAGCGCGCCGCCGACATCCAGCCGGTGCTACCGGCCGAGCCGCGCAGGACGCACACCGCCGCGCTGCCCGTGGCGGCGGGCGCTGGGCGCCGGCTGCCGGTCGTTCCTTAGTCCTTCGCCCGGCGCGGCGCTACTCCACCACGATCTGCTCCAGGTCCAGGCCGCCCGCGTACAGATACGAGACCGCCTCGTCGTAGCCGTAGACCTCGACGCCGCAGCCCATCGGGCACTCGAGCTGGTGCTGGCCGGCCTCGACGCGCAGCCGCACCGCCCCGTACGCGCCCGAGCCGAAGGCGTCGAGCATGGCGCTGACGTCCACGCCGTCGAGCCGCACGGGCGCGCCGACCGGGGCCACCAGCGAGGCGTAGTTGTTGGCGTACTGCGAGGGCACGAGGAAGCTGTAGTCGAGGCGGTACTGCTCGGTGGGCACCGCGAAGGCGATGTCGGGGTCGCCGCTCATCGGTCCCATGCCGCCCACCGAGACCTGGTAGTGACCGACCAGGATCGGCTCGGAGCCGCTGATCTCGGTGTCCTCTCGGATCTCGACCTCGCAGAACTGCCCGACGTTCAGGGTGCCGCAGGTGCCGGTCATGGGCGCGGGGTTGAAGCTGATCGTGGTGTTCGGCTTCTGCGCCATGATGCGGATGAGATCCCGTTCACCCATGCGCATCTCGGTCTTGGCGACCGCGTAGACCTTGCCCCAGGTCGACGCGGGGAACAGCTGGTCCTCCAGGTGATCGGCGCAGCACACGCCGCCGATGCCGCTCGCCTCGGTGCCCACGAACACGCCGCACTTGGGCGCGCAGTCCACGGTCGTGCCCGACAGGTCGCCGTCGCCCACCGACTCGAGGTTCAGGGTGTCGAACTGGTTCAGCGTGAAGGTCTGCGAGCCGGGGCCGAACGCGGCCACGTTGGTACCGGCGCGCACCCCCGCCGTCGCGTTGACGACGACCTGCGTCTGGCCCGGCGAGGACGCGACCACGGTGATGTAGCCGCTGTAGTCGTGCGCGTTCGGGCGCCTCGTGAGCGTGGGGTAGATGAGCGCGATGTAGCGGGTGTCGTAGGTCGAGGCCGGGATGAGCAGCGAGGCGTCGTTGGAGAACACGCCGACGTTGTCGAGCGGGTTGAACTGGTAGGCGACGACCGGGCGGTCCGAGCTGAGCTTGTAGGCCTTGGGCTCGATGCCGCTGAATTCGAGCGACTGGTCGGCGAAGCCCATCTGCTGCGGGAACAGCGCCTGCACCGCGCCGGGCGCGACCTGCGTGGTCATCGACTGGCCGGTCGCGTTCGCGAGCGTGACGATCGCGATCGACGTGGGATCGGGGTTCGCGACCACGACCGCGTAGGGCGACTTCTGCGCGTTCAGGATGCACACCGACTTCATCGTGCAGGCGGCGCCGCCCGGACAGACGTTGCCGTAGTCGCACTGCGAGGGGTTGCCGAGGAGCGCCGCGGGGCAGGTCGGGATGGTCGCGGCGACCGACCCGGGCTGCAACAGGTCGCAGGGGAGGAAGCTGGGCTCGCCGACGATCTCGACTGCGTTGTCGAGATCCACCGGCCAGTACTCGCAGCCGATGTAGCTGTGGTTCTGCGCCGCGGCCGAGCAGGCGTCGACGCACGCGCCGTTCGCGCAGGACTCGAACGCGCACTGCTCGACCATCGCCCCGGTGGAGCCGTCGGGGTTGCACTGGAAGACCGCGTCGCCCGAGCAGAACATCACCAGATCGGGATCGCACTGCTGGCAGCCGCTGCCGACGACACAGACGTCGGGGGGCGCGCAGGTCTCGGTGTCAGCGAACGTACCGCCCTGGCAGGTCTGGTAAACGGATCCTGAGCAGCGCGTCTCGTTACCGCTGCATCCAAGGCTGTCGTCGTCGTCACCGCTGTCGTCGCCGCGGCTGCTGGGGCCGCAGGCGGTCGCCACCAGGACGGTTAGGGTGATTAAGGAAAAATTGACTGATCGGAACGTAACCAGGCGCATGTGATCCTCCCTCGCTGAGCGCCGGGAACGTATCACCGGCGCAAAAGCGAGTTGGGTCACACGAAACTGTCACTTCCTGTCTCGGGGCCAACCACGATGGCACGATGTGTAGGTAAATATGCCACCTCGTCGGCGGGTCGATCCGTGCGCCGACGGGCGCTCCGGCGGAGGGCCGTGCGCGCTTCGCTCGGTCAAAACCCCGGTGACGAGCTACCGCAGCGACGCGAGCTCGGGCACGCATAGCGCCCGGTCCGGGCGCGCGAAGTAGAAGCCCTGGAACAGGTCCAGCCCGAGATCCACGAGCACGTCCAGCTCGGCGGCGGTCTCGATGCCCTCGGCGACCGCGTCGACGCAGAGCGCGCGGGCCAGCCCGACCATCGACTGCACCAGACGGCGCTTGACCGGGTTGGTGTCGACGTCGCGCACCAGCGAGATGTCGAGCTTGAGCACGTCGGGCTCGAGCCGCGCCAAGCTGCTGAGCCCGGCGTAGCCCGCGCCCAGGTCGTCGACGGCGACGCGGAAGCCAAGCTGGCGCAGCTTGGCGATCCGTTCGACCAGATCGCTCACGCTGTCGAGCGAGGCGCGCTCGGTGACCTCGAGCACGACGCGCCGCGCCGAGCGCGCGAGGATCGACGACGCATCGTAGAGATCGTCGTCGAGCAGGTCCTCGGCGCTCACGTTCACGAACCCGAGCACCGGCAGCGGCATCCGGTGCATCGCCTCGCCGACGCACTGGCGGACCGCGCGGCCGATGTCGCGCATCCGGCCCAGGCGCTCGGCGGCGTCGAGCAGCGCGGTCGGCATCGACAGGGTCTCCTCATCGGTGCGGACGAGCGCCTCGTAGGCGTGCACGCAGGCGCGCGAGCGCGACACGATGGGCTGGAACGCGACCCATAGCGTGGAGATCGCCTTCGAGAAGCGCGCGTCGAGCGCGGCGTGGTCGCTCATGCGCACGCCCTCGACGCCGAACGCGTCGAGCGCGTGGCGCTTGAGCTTGGCGAGGCCGTGCATGAGCACGGCGCGGCGTACCACGGTCTCGAGCGTCTTGGCCTCGATCGGCTTGGACAGGTAGCGGAATGCGCCGTACTCGACGGCGACGGCGGCGGACTCGAGCGCGGGCGCACCGGTCATGAGGATCACCGGCACGTCGACATCGAACTCGCGCACCGCGCGCAGGAAGTCGATGCCGGTCAGGTTGGGCATCGAGATGTCGGTGACCACTGCCTCGAACGAGGTCGAATGCATGTGCTCGAGCGCCGCCTGGCCGTCGCTGGCCGTGGCCACATCGTAGCCGGCCTCCGACAGCACCCGGGCCAGCGCGCGCAGGACCCTGGGCTGGTCGTCGACCAGTAGGATGCGCGGCACCTCGGGAATCTGCTGCTCTGGACCAGGGGCGGCGACCATGTCGGGTCCATCGTCCGCCGGGCGAGGATTTGTCGCAATACGGGTTGTCAGGACCCGGCAGCGAGGCGCCGTTCGACCTGGGCAAGGGAAGCCCTCCGCAGGCCTCGGAGGGCGCCGGAGGTGTGCTATGACCCTGCCCCGATGCGTTACGCCCAGGCGTTCGTGCCCACCCTGAAAGAATCCCCGGCCGAGGCCCAGGTGGTCTCGCACGTCTTCATGATCCGCGGGGGCTACCTGCGCAAGGCGGCCGCCGGGATCTACTCGTTCCTGCCGCTCGGCTGGCGCGTGGTCACCAAGATCGCGAACATCGTTCGCCAGGAGATGGATCGCGCCGGCGCGCAGGAGATCTTCATGCCCGCCGCGGTGCCCGCCGAGCTGTGGCAGGAGTCGGGGCGCTGGGCCAAGTACGGACCCGAGCTCCTGCGCTTCAAGGATCGCAAGGGCGCTGACTTCCTCATCGGCCCGACGCACGAGGAGGTCGTGGTCGATCTCGTGCGCCGTGAGGTCAAGAGCTACCGCCAGCTGCCGCAGAACCTGTACCAGGTGCAGACCAAGTTCCGCGACGAGGTGCGCCCGCGCGCCGGGCTCATGCGCGGCCGCGAGTTCATCATGAAGGACGCCTACTCCTTCCACGTCGACGGTGACGACGCGAAGAAGACCTACCAGGCGATGTACGACGCCTACGGCAAGATCTTCAGGCGCTGCGGGCTCGACTTCCGCGCCGTCGAGGCCGACACCGGCAACATCGGCGGCTCGCTGTCGCACGAGTTCCAGGTGCTGGCGCAGAGCGGCGAGGACAAGATCGTGAGCTGCGATCAGTGCAGCTACGCCGCCAACGTCGAGCAGGCCGAGGTCCGCCGCGGCGGCGAGGCCGAGGACGTGCCCGAGCGCGCCCTCGAGACGCTGCACACGCCCGGCAAGGGCGGCATCGACGCCGTCGCCGCGTTCCTGAACACCGACAAGCGCCGCTTCATCAAGACGCTGGTCTTCCTGGCCGACGGCAAGCCGGTGGTCGCGCTGGTGCGCGGCGACCACGACGTCAACGAGATCAAGCTGAAGAAGCTCCTCGGCGCGACGGAGGTCGTCATGGCCTCCGACAAGGCCGTCTACGAGGCCACCGGCGCGCCGGTCGGCTACGTCGGACCGGTCGGGCTCGCCGCCAAGGGCCTGCGCATCGTCGGCGACCTGGACGTGAAGCCGATCCGCGACGGCGTGACCGGGGCCAACCAGAAGGACCACCACGTCGGCGGCGTCAGCGCCGCGCGCGACCTGACCGGCGTCGAGTGGGCCGACCTGCGCGTCGCCGCGGCCGGCGACGGCTGCCCGCGCTGCGGCCAGGGCACGTTCACGCTGTTCCTCGGCATCGAGGTCGGGCACGTGTTCTACCTGGGCAAGAAGTACTCCGAGCCCATGAAGTGCACGTTCCTCGACGTGGGCGGCAAGGAGCAGGTCATGGAGATGGGCTGCTACGGCATCGGCGTGACCCGCGTGGCTGCCGCCGCCATCGAGCAGAACCACGACACCGACGGCATCATCTGGCCGATGTCGATCGCGCCCTACCAGGTCACGGTGCTCACCCTGCAGCAGAACGACGCCGCCGTGGTCGCCGCCGCCGACAAGCTGTACGCCGAGCTGCAGGCGCTCGGCATCGAGGTCCTCTACGACGACCGCGACGAGCGGCCGGGCGCCAAGTTCAAGGACGCCGACCTCATCGGCGTGCCGCTGCGCGTGGCCGTGGGCAAGAAGAGCCTGGCCGAGGGCAAGCTCGAGCTCAAGCCGCGCACCGCCAAGCAGGCCGAGCTCATCGACGCCGGCGGCGCTGCGGCGCTCATCGCCGAGCGCGTGCGGGCCGAGCTCGCGCGGCTGGGGCAGTAGCCGTGGAGGCGCGGGACCGGCTCATCGTCGCGCTCGACGTCGAGACGCTGGCGGCGGCTGATGCGCTCGCCGATCGGCTGGGCCACACGGTGCGCCGGCTCAAGGTCGGGCTCGAGCTGTACACCGCTTGCGGCCCGCTCGCCGTCGAGGCGGTGCGCGCGCGCGGCGTGAACGTGATGCTCGACCTCAAGCTCCACGACATCCCCGAGACGGTGGCGCGCGCGGTCACGCGGGTCGCCGGGCTGGGCGTCGAGCTGCTCACGATCCACATCGCGGGCGGCTGGAAGATGATGGAGGCCGCGGCGAACGCGGCGCGCAAGTCGGGCGGCGCGCTGAAGCTGCTCGGCGTGACCGTGCTGACGTCCATGGACGCCGCGGATCTCGCGCAGGTGGGCGACCTCTCCGGAGGTGCGGCGGGCGCGGTCGCCGAGCTGGTGCGCAAGCGCGCGCAGCTGGCCATGGAGTGCGGGCTCGACGGCGTGGTCGCCTCGCCCCACGAGGCGGCGGCGGTGCGCGCGGGGGCGCCCGAGGGCTTCCTCATCGTCACGCCGGGCGTGCGCCCCGCGGGCGGCGTGGCGGCGGCAACCGCGACTGACGACCAGAAGCGCGTCGCGACGCCCGCCGCGGCGCGCGCCGCCGGCGCCGACTTCGTGGTCGTCGGGCGGCCCATCCGGGACGCCCAGGATCCGCGCGCGGCCGCCGAGGCCATCATCCGGGACCTGGGTTAGGGCAGGGCCATGGCGCGGCTGGTCTACGGTCAGAATCCGGTGCGCGAGCTCCTCGCCGCGCGCCCGCAGTCGGTGAGCGTGGTCTTCCTGGCCGCCGGCGATGGCGGGCCCGCGCTCAAGCAGCTGCGCGAGCTGTGCACCAAGAGCCGCGTCGCCTTCGAGGACCGCGAGCGCCTGGAGCTCGACGCGCTCGCCGGGCCCGAGGCGCGCCACCAGGGCGCGATCGCGGTGACCGGCGAGTTCGAGTACGCTGAGCTCGAGGATGTCCTCGACGCCGTGGACGCGGCCGGGCGCGTGCCGCTGGTCGTCGTGCTCGACGGCGTCACCGATCCGCACAACCTGGGCGCAGTGGTGCGCTCGGCGCACGTCTTCGGCGCCGACGCGGTCGTGATCGCCAAGGACCGCGCGGTCGGCGTCACGCCCGTCGTCGTGAAGGCATCGGCCGGCGCGACGGAGCACATGCCCATCGCGCGCGTCACCAACATCGCGCAGACGATCGAGCTGCTGAAGAAGCGCAACATCTGGACGGTCGCGGCGGTGGCCGCTGAGGTCAAGGACGCGCAGCTCCCCTGGCAGGTCGACCTGGCCGGGCCCATCGCGCTGGTCATGGGCGCCGAGGGCAAGGGCCTGCGGCCCCTGGTCGAGAAGACCTGCGACCTGCGCGCGACGATCCCGATGGCCGGCAAGGTCGCGTCGCTGAACGTGAGCGTGGCGACCGGGACGCTGCTGTACGAGGCCGCGCGGCAGCGGGCGGGGCGGAAGTAGGGGACCCGGGCGGCGGTGGGCGCGCGGGGCGCTTCGCCGGCGGTTGGCGCTTGTGGCGCGGGCGGCGGCTTCGGCGCGGTGGTGCAGTCGGCTGCAAAGGGGTGCGGGCAGTGATCGGCTCCGGCGCGGTCGTGGCACGGCGCCGCTGGCGGCCTCGACCTCGGTGAGACGAAGACGCAGCGTGCCGCGCGTGGCCCGGGGTCACCTGAAAGGAGCCCAAAGGCGGCATGACCATGCGCGGGGCGGGGCGAGGTGGGGCGCGTCGGGGCGGGACTCGGCGGGTGCGGTACTCCCTGATAGTGCTGCACACGAAGTGCTTGCCACCGACAGTGCATGTGCCTACTATGCCCGAGCATGTCACGGAAGCCGAAGCAGATGGGGCTCGCACTTCCGGCGCCGAAGACGTGGGGCGGGAAGCGGAAGAACTCGGGGCGGAAGCCGACCCGGAAGGGGAGCTGGATCAAGCACCGGCCGCGGCCGTGGCACGACGCCAACCAGCCGGTGCACGTGACCCTGAAGGTGAAGCGGGGCGTGCCCAGCCTGCGCGGGCACAAGGTTGCGGGCGCCATCGGGGCTGGGCTCAGGCACGCGGCGACGGCGAGCTGGGCGCGGCAGAAGGCGCGGCGGCGCACGTTCCGGGTGGTTCACTTCTCCATCCAGCCAAACCACGTGCACCTGATCGTGGAAGCGACCAGCAAGACGGCGCTTGCGCGGGGCGTGCAGGGCCTGGCGTCGGGACTCGCCCGGCGCGTGAACAACAGGCTGGGCCGGAGCGGCTCGCTGTTCGCCGATCGCTACCACGGCCGCGCGCTGGCCACGCCGACCGAGGTCCGCAACGCGATCGTGTACGTCTACAAAAACTACGAGAAGCACCCGGTGGGAATCGCCGACCGCGGCACCGAGCCCAGGCACGGGATCGATCCCTGCTCCTCGGCGAGCTGGTTCGCCGGGTGGTCCCGGCCACCGCCACCACCGCGGGTCGCCGCGCCACCCGTGGCCGAACCCAAGACCTGGCTCATGCGCGTGAGCTGGAAGCGCCGCGGGCTGCTTCGCCGCGACGAGCGCCCGGCGACCGCGCCGGCCACGTCCAGCTAGCCTTTAGACCCGGCGCGGCCGGCGCCACGCCTTGGCTACGCCTCGATGACCTTCTCGAGGAACTGGGCCTTGAGCAGCTTCTCGCCGTGCCCGGGGAAGAACGCC
>JBKJOI010000789.1:0-13832 GCA_046595695.1 Haliangiales bacterium
AGCGAGCCCAACAACTCGGGCGCCACCGGCGAGGACTGCCTGGAGCTCACCATGGGCCTGGGCTGGAACGACCTCGCGTGTACCGAGCTGCGCGGCTACGTCTGCGAGGTCGACTGAAGTAGCGCCGCCGCGTCCGCCCGCCCTGGGGCGGCACGACGAAAAAAAGTGCACGGTCGATGTCGAGAACCGCGGGTCGGCTCCGACTACCGTGTGAAGCGCCCGTGAGAGGCGCTCGTTCCGGAGCCTCGGCTCCGCCACCAAGGAGAACGACATGGTCAAGACGCAGAAGATTTCCACCTACCTGTGGTTCGACAGCAACGCCGAGGAAGCGGTCACGTTCTACACGTCGATCTTCGCCAACTCGCGCGTCGTCTCCGCCGTGCGTTACGGCGAGGCGGGGCCCGGGCCCAAGGGCTCGGTCATGAACATGGCCTTCGAGCTGGAAGGGCAGCAGTTCATGGCTCTGAACGGTGGCCCGCATTACAAGCTCACCCCCGCGATCTCGCTGTTCGTCTCCTGCGAGTCGCAGCAAGAGGTCGACACGCTGTGGAGCAAGCTCCTCGCCGGCGGCGGGGAGCCCTCGCAGTGCGGCTGGCTCACCGACCGCTTCGGGCTGTCCTGGCAGATCATCCCCACCGCCCTGATGCAGCTCATGAGCGATCCCGATCCGGTCAAGTCCGGGCGCGTGATGAAGGCGATGATGGGCATGGTGAAGATCGACGTCGCCGCGCTGAAGCGTGCGCACGAAGGGGGTTGAGCCTCGGCGTCTGACGCTGATCGCGCGCGCCCGGCACGCTTCGCTGACACTCCGGGACGCGCTGGACTAAAGATTGCGGCATGAAGCTCTTCACGTGCAGCGCGTGCCAGCAGGTCCTGTTCTTCGAGAACGTCACCTGCACGTGCTGTGGCCACGCGCTCGCCTACCTGCCGGATCTGGCGCTGGTGAGCGCGCTCGAGCAGACGGAGGGCGCGTGGATCGCGCTCGCGCCGGCCGCTCGCCGGGCCGGCTACCGCCTGTGCCTCAACTACACCGAGAACGGCGCGTGCAACTGGGCCATCCCGGCCGGCAGCTCCGACAAGCTGTGCCGCTCGTGCGCCTTCAACGACGTCATCCCGAACCTCGCCGATCCGCACGCGCTCGAGGCCTGGCAGCGCATCGAGCGCGCCAAGCGCCGCCTGCTCTACACGCTGATCGAGCTGGGACTGCCGGTCGAGCCCAGGTCGCTGTCGGAGCGCGGCCTGGCGTTCGCCTTCAAGGGCGACGAGGACGGCGGCCGGACCAAGGTCTTCACCGGCCACAGCGACGGGCTCATCACGATCAACATCGCCGAGGCCGACGACCCGTTCCGGGAAAAGATCCGGCTGCGGCTCGGCGAGGCCTACCGCACCCTGCTCGGCCATCTGCGCCACGAGATCGGACACTACTACTGGACCCGGTTGGTGGACAACTCGCGCTTCGTGAACGCGTGCCGCGAGCTGTTCGGCGACGAGCGCGCTGACTACGACCAGGCCCTGAAGCGGCACTACGACCAGGGCGCGCCCGCCGACTGGGCGGGCCGCTTCGTCAGTGCCTACGCGTCGATGCACCCGTGCGAGGACTGGGCCGAGACCTGGGCACACTACCTGCACATGGTCGACACGCTCGAGACCTCGCGCAGCTACGGCCTGGCGCTACGCCCGCAGGCCGAGGGCGGCGTCCCGCTCACCAGCGTCAAGGTGCGCCGCCTCGACTTCGACGACTTCGACGACCTGATGACCGCGTGGATGCCGCTCACGGTCGCGCTCAACAGCTTGAACCGGAGCATGGGCCTGCCGGATCTCTATCCGTTCGTCCTGTCGTCACCCGCCATCACGAAGCTCCGCTTCGTCCACGACGTGATCGAGGGCGGCCGGGAGGCCCAGGTCGCGGTGGCGGCGCGGACCGGCTAGCGTCCGTCGGCGGTGGCGGATTTGCTAGACTGCGCTCGCCCACCGGCCCTCTGACCTCGCCATGCTCGCCTCACTCGACGACCTGCTGCACCGCGCCCGCCAGACGCGCTGGCTCCACGTCGCGATCGTCCACCTGCGCCTCTTCCTCGGCTTCGCCTTCGTGCCGGCGGGGCTGAAGAAGCTGCTCGCGCAGCCGTTCACCGCGCCCGAGAACACCGGCGTCTTTCACGACTTCCTGCACGCCTTCCACGCGACCGGCCCGTTCTACCAGTTCGTCGGCGTGGTGCAGCTTTTCGCGGCGGTGCTGCTGATGACCCAGCGCTTCGCGACCGTCGGCGCGTGCCTGCTGCTGCCGATCATCACGGCGATCCTGGTCTTCTGCTGGAGCACGCGCGTGTATCCGACGGCGCTCGTGGTCACGCTCATGTTCCTGGGCACCGTCACGTTGCTGCTCTGGGATCTGCAGAAGTGGCGCGGCGTGTTCGTCCCGGACGACCGCGGCGGCCGCGACCTCGAGCTCCAGATCCGTTCGTCGGCGCCGACCGTCGACCTCGCCCTCTGGGAACGCTGCGGCGCCGCGCTGCTCGTCCTGTACGTGGCGGTGTGCGCCGGCACCGGGGAGATCTACCGCCCCAGGGGCGTCGAGCTCGACAACCCCGCCTTCTATCTCTTCCCGCTCATGCTGCTGCTCACCATCGTCACGTTCTTCATCGACCGCGCGCGCTACCGCAAGGCTCGCGCCGGGCGTTGAGCCGCCCCGGAGGGCGGCGGCGAGGAGGGCGATGGCGAGCGCCGGTGAAGGGTCCTGCGGACCCCTCCGCGAACATCGGGCGGTGCGGGCGCGCCCTGCGGGTCAGGCGGCGCGCGGCTTGAGCTGGGAGATCGACGCCATCCGGCTGGCGGCGGTGAGCCGCAGCATCTTGGCCGAGGAGAACACGCCGCGCAGGCGGGTGCCGCGGTCGGCGTCTTCCTCGATCACGGCCAGATGGGTGCGGCCGATGCGCTGGAAGGTGAGCAGGATCGACTCGACCGTCGCCTGGTCCACATCGGCGAGCCTGGCGACGTGCCAATCGGTGACGCGATCCATGATGTCGAGGACCGTGACGTCGGCCCGGACGCTGCCCAGGGTCTGCATGTAGCAGATAGGCTTCTCGCCCATGATGTCGTAGGCCGTCACCATGCCCAGGATCGACGCGCCGTCATCGTCGATCACGAAGGCGGAGCGGGCGCCCGCGTGCCGCATGTGCTCGAGCGCGGCGTCGATCTGCAGCGCGTTGGCCACGGTGATGATCGGACGCTCGGTGAAGTCGGTCATCACCGAGCGCGCCGGGTCGTCGAGCTTCACGCTCCAGGCTCCGCGCAGCGGCGCAGCCAGGGTCGTCTTCATCGTCAGCAGCTCCAGCGGTCGCTTTGCCATCGGATGTCCCTCCCAGGCCTGAGGATCTCGGCCCGCACGTGGCCCGTGGGGCCTCGTGACAGCAATTGCAGCGCGCGTGCCGAAGGCCTCCTCGTGTCCTTGCCGGTAGTTACCGGGCGCGCCGCCGGCAGCGGCCCGCACGAACTG
Source organism: Haliangiales bacterium (assembly GCA_046595695.1). Classification (GTDB taxonomy): domain Bacteria; phylum Myxococcota_A; class Polyangia; order Haliangiales; family SHYZ01; genus JBKJOI01. Next base: position 3,494 of record JBKJOI010000789.1, read on the forward strand.
TGGCGCGCCGTCCTCAGCATTTCGGGCCATCTCTCGCGCGCCGGGCCCCTCACATGTGTGTGCGGAGTACAGTTCGCCTCAGAATGATGTCCGGGTTCACTCGAGTCTGGCGCGCTCGCCTTCCGCGGACCTATTCGTGGAGGATGCGAGTGCTGGCGTCTCTCCGGCTCGTGCTCTCCGTCGCGGCGCTCTCGATGGGCTGTGACCCGCTGGCACACCCGTCCGTGGTGCCCGACGGTGGCGTGGACGTCCCCGGCGACCCCGACGCGGCGGTCGTGGCGCCGCCCGACTCGGCGTCGTGGTGGCTGTCGACGCCCGACGGCACCCGGCGCCTGCAGCAGCAGCCCGACGTGCCGCTCGGGGCCGCGGACCCCGGCGCGGTGCTCGTGCTCACCGTCGATCCCACCGTCCGGTACCAGGAGATCGATGGGTTCGGCTCGTCGCTGACCGAGTCGTCGGCGTTCCTGCTCGCCGCGAAGATGACGGCGGCGCAGCGGCGCGTGCTGCTGCGGCGGCTCTTCGACCGCACCAGCGGCATCGGCCTCGGCGTGCTGCGCCAGCCGATGGGCGCCTCCGACTTCTCGCTCGGCAACTACAGCTACGCCGACACCGCGGGCGACGACGACCTCAGCGACTTCTCGATCGCGCACGATCGCGTGCACATCATCCCCACGCTGCACCAGATCCAGGCGATCAACGCGGGCCTGCGCCTCTACGCCTCGCCGTGGAGCCCGCCCGGCTGGATGAAGACCTCGGGCTCGATGATCGGCGGCACGCTGCGGCCCGAGCGGCGCGCCCTCTACGCGGCCTATTTCGTGAAGTTCCTCGTCGCCTACGCCGCCGAGGGCCTGCCCATCGAGCTCATCACGCCGCAGAACGAGCCACACTTCTCGCCCGGCGGCTACCCGGGCATGTTCATGGAGTGGGACGAGCAGGCGGTCTTCGTCAAGGAGCACCTCGGTCCGGCCGTGGCGGCGAGCGGCCTGGCGACGCGGATCCTCATCTGGGACCACAACTGGAACGAGGGCTGGTACGCCTCCAACGTGCTCGGTGACCTCGCGGTGCAGCCGTACGTCGCGGGCGCGGCCTTCCACTGCTATGGCGGCGAGGCCTCGGCGCAGAGCGAGACGCGCGATCTCTTCCCCGACTTCGGTATCTGGATGACCGAGTGCTCGAGCGGCGGCTGGATCGGCGGCTACGCCGAGATCCTGCGTCGCGACGCGCTGCTGGTGATCGATTCGATGAACCACTGGGCGCGCGCGGTGGTGAAGTGGAACCTCGTGCTCGACGAGGCCCACGGCCCGACCAACGGCGGCTGCAACACCTGCATCGGTACCGTGCAGGTGACGCAGGCGAGCGGCGCGGTCTTGTTCGAGGCCGAGTACTACGCGCTCGGCCACGCGGCGAAGTTCGTCGTGCCGGGCGCGCACCGGGTGGCCTCGTCGACGAGCGGGCAGGGCGCGCTCGCCCAGGTGGCGTTCGTGAACCCCGACGGCGCGATCGTCGTCCTGGTGGTGAACCCCGACGAAGGCGCCGCGGTCGGCTTCGAGGTGCGCACGCCGTTCGGCGCGTTCCTGGCGTCCATCCCGGCCGGCGCGGTCGCGACCTACTTCGTCGGCGTGCAGAAGCCGAGCCTCGATCGCAGCGGCTGGACCGCGACGGCGTCCGCGTCGGCGTCAGCGGGTGAGGCGGCGCTTGCCATCGACGGCGATCCGACCACGCGCTGGAGCAGCCGCGCGGCGCAGGCGGGCAGCGAGTGGCTGGTGCTCGACCTCGGCGCGACCCGATCCTTCTCGGCGCTCACCCTCGATGCGGGCGACGACGAGCGCGACTACCCGCGCGGCCTCGCGCTCGAGGTCTCCCACGACGGCAGTGCCTGGAGCGCGCCGGTGGCGACGGTGAGCCCGGACGACGCGCTGTCGACGCTGCGCTTCCCCGCGCAGCAGGCGCGCTACCTGCGCCTGCGCCAGACCGGCGCCGCGGCCGCATGGTGGACCGTTCGCGAGCTCGAGCTGCATCCTTGAGCGCCCCGGCGGCGCGCCGCGCCTTGTGCGCGAACGCACACCCTGGTAGCGGCGGGGCGCGCCGCCGTGCGGCCCTCGGCGAAGATGCGCCGTGACCATTCGACGACGACTCGGTGCCTGGCTGTCGCTGCGCGACACTCCCATCGGCCTGCGCGCCGGGCATCCACGCTGGGCCGCGCTCGCTGCCGGGGGCGTGGCGCTCGCGCTGCTCGCCGTCGACCTTGGCGCCATGTGGTCCGGCCTGTGGGACACGTCACCGCGCTGTGCGCGCCTGCTGCCCGCGGGGATCGCCCTGGCCGTGCTCGTGGCCCTCGGCGCGCGGCCGCGCACGCTCGGCCTGTGGGGATCGCTGCGGCCCTCGTTGCGCTTCTGGTGGACCGCCATTGCCTCGATCGGCGTGGCGTTCGGCGCGCTCCTCGCGGCGGTGTTGCTGATCGGCAGGCAGCTCGACCTCGATCTCGTGACCTTCCCTCCCGGCTACCGCGGCAACATCGACGGCGAACGGGTCTGGAATTCCGTCGTCGTGTCCCCGCTCATCGAGGAGACGATCTGGCGCCTGGCCATGCTGCCCGGCCTGACCGCGGCCTTCGGGCGGCGCTGGGCGGTGCTCATCGACGGTGCCGGCTTCGCGGCGCTGCACTTCGCGTACGGCAACCCCGCGCCGGACAACTTTCTCGGCGGCTACATCTTCGCGTGGGTCTACCTGCGCAGCGGCTCGATCTGGCTGTCGCTGCTGCTGCACGGCGCCGCCAACGCCTGCGTGCTGGTCGGTCATAGCGTCGCCTGGCAGCTGCTGAACGGCTGAGTGGCGCCACGTCAGCGCGGCGGCGGGCGTTTCGGATGCGCTATCCTTCGCCGCATGATCGATACGCCGCACGTGCTCCGTATCGCCGCGCGATTTCGTGGGCCGCCGAGCTCGGGCAGCCCGCCACCGCTCGAACGCGAGCTCGCGCTCGAGGCAGGCGCGCCCGCGCGCTTGCTGGACGGGAGCCAGCTGGTCGCGCAGGCGATCGCTGGCTCTGGCGCGTGCAGCGGCTAGGCTCTCCGCGTTGCCATGAAGCGCAGCTGGATCACGTACTCGGAGAAGCCGCCGGAAACCCCGATGACCTTCTGGGTGCGCGATCGTCCGCCACCCGCGCTGGTGCCGGGCAAGGGCTATCCACTCTTCCACGTCGAGTACGACGGCATGGAGTTCCACTTCGCCACGCTGGCTGAGCTGGACGTGTGCGCCGAGACGCTCGGCGGGAAGCTCTTGCCGAGCGGCGAGCGGCTGCGCCTCGACGGTGTCGGCCCCAATAGCCACTGGCTCAGCCGACTGCCCGCCTTCGTGAAGCCCTGGTCGTTCCGCGAGCCTGCCGCCGCTTACCTGCGCACCGCGCGCGTCGAGCTCGAACGTGAGACCGCGCGAACGTCCGGGCGCTCGATGCCGCGGCAGTAGATCACGGCCAGCGGTTACGCCATGACGAGGTCACGTGGCCGCCGCGATCATCTCCTCGACGAAGCGGCCATAGTCGTCGTGCATCGGCAAGTCGAAGCTCTTCTCGACCCTCCGCCGTGCTCGTGTTTCGCATCCAGTTTTCCTCTTCTCGTGGAGAATGCCAATGAGCGACTGCCACCGGCGAGATCCTGCCGTCGGGCTCGCAGTCACACTCAGGGGCGACCGGGCTCGTCAGCACCGCCTTCAGCGCATGGCTGACGCGCACCCGCACCGTATCCGCAAAACGCGAGGCGCAGGTTCAGCGAGCGTCCCGAAGGGTTATCCGTGCCCCCATGGGGCAAGGCTTGGCAGCGGCAGCTGCCCCTTCTTCTCGCCCGCCCCCTGTGCTAAGGACCTGCCAGGTCCTGAACTTGGCGCTCCTCTCGTGACTCGAGATCCCGTCGCGGCGCCCTCCAGCGCCACCGAGCCGCACGACGTCACGCTCGACGGCAGCGGGCTCGCGACCAAGGTGCCCGCCGGCGTGCTCGCGCACATCGATCGCTACCGGATCGTGCGCGTCCTGGGCATGGGCGGCATGGGCGTCGTCTACGACGCCTACGACCCCGAGCTGGCCCGCCCCGTCGCGCTCAAGCTGCTGCTACCGGCCCACGGCGACGAGGCCACGCGCGAGCGCGCGGCGCGCCGTCTCCTGCGCGAGGCGCAGGCGATGGCGCAGGTCTCGCACCCCAACGTCGTCGCCGTGTACGACGTCGGCGTCGTCGACGGTCACGTGTTCGTGGCGATGGAGCGCGTGCAGGGCGAGACGCTCGCGGCCTGGTTGCGCACCGGGCCGCACGCCTGGCGCGAGCTGCTCCGGGTGTTCCTGCAGGCGGCCGAAGGCCTCGCGGCCGCGCACGCGGTCGGTCTCGTGCACCGCGACTTCAAGCCCGAGAACGTCATGCTGGGCAGCGACGGTCGCGTCCGGGTGCTGGACTTCGGCCTGGCGCGCGTCGTCGACGATCCGCCCGAGCTGCCCGAGGGCTCGCCGCCGGCCTCGCCGGTGTTGCACGAGCTGGCGACGGCCGGCGCGGCCGGGACGCCCGCGTACATGGCGCCCGAGCAGTACCACGGCGGCGTGATCGATCCGCGCACCGACCAGTTCGCGTTCTGCGTCGCGGTCTACCGCGCCATCTATGGTCAGCATCCCTTCTCCGACGGCAGCGCCAGGGAGCAGCAGGCCGCGGTCGTCGCCGGCCAGGTCCGGAGGTTGCCGCCCAGGCGGCGCGCGCCGCGGCGCCTCGAGGCGATCCTGCGCCGCGGCATGGCGCGGGCACGCGGGGAGCGCCACGCGGACATGCCGACGCTCATCGCGCTGCTGCGGCGGGTGCTCCAGGTCAGCAGACGGCGACGCGCCGCCATCGCGGTGGCCGCGGGCGTGGCGGTGGCCGCGGCGTGGGTGGCCTGGCCGGTGTCCTCGGACGTTCCGCTGCGGAGCCCGGCGCCGGCTGCGGCGGCGCCGGGTGCCTCGCTCCGGCAGGCTCGCTTCACCGCCACCGGCGACGCTGAATTCCCGGCCTTCTCTGCCGACGGCACGCAGCTGGCGTTCATCGGCAAGCAGGGAGTCTTCGTCTCGGACGTGGCGACGCGCGCGCCGCGCCTGCTGTGCGCCGGTCACTTCAAGCTGGGCCTCAGCTGGTCGACCGACGGGCAGCAGCTCATCACGATCGACGCCGACTACCGCGTGATCCTGATCGACGCCAGGAGCGGCCTGGCCTCGGTGAAGAGCCCCGCCAGCTCGGGCTTCGCGGGTTTCACCGGGGCAGGGCGCGGCATCCTCTTCGGCGATTCCTACGGCAAGAAGATCGAGTTCGCGAGCCGGGAGGGCGACGCGCCGCCGACCTCCTGCGCCTTCGACGTCGCGCAGCGCTGGATCAAGCGGGTCGCCGCCTCGCCCGACGGCCGTTGGTTGGCGGTGGTCGTCTCGACCAAGGAGGGGGACGCGGTGTGGATCGCGGGCGCCGACTGCGGCTCGCCGCGGCGGATCCACGCGAGCCCCGACAGGCTCCATGGGCTGGCCTGGGAGCCCGACGCGAGCAGCCTGTATGTGATCCACGAAGGCGAGGGCGCAGCGGAGATCCTCCGCATCGGGGTCGATCGTCAGACCGGGCAGGCCGCAACCGAACCGCAGCCCATCCTGGGCGGGCTCGATCTGCCTTCCGAGGTCGAGGGCTCTCCCATCAGCCTCGCCGTCCGGCCGGGTCGGCGCCTGGCCTACGTGCGCGAGAACCTCCGCGTCATCCCGTGGCTGGTGCACCGCACCGGCACGCCGGCGCCACGCGCCCTGAGCTCGGCGCCGCGTCTGCGCTACGGCGTCGCCATCTCGGGAAGCGGCAAGGAGCTGGCGTTCATCGAGGCCAGCGGCGGTCGCAAGCGCGCGGTCGTGCTCTCCCTGCCCGACGGGGCGCCGAAGGCGACGATCGAGATCCCGCAGCAGAACGTGGTCGGCCTGACCTGGGCGCCCGACGATCACGCCCTGGCGCTGATGGCCGCCGATCGCAAGGGCGACGCGCACCTGTGGATCGCGCCGCTCGACGGCACGCCACCTACGCCCATCCAGACCGTCGCGTTCAGCTCGACCAGCGAGAACGCGATGTGGCTCGCCGATGGCCGGATCGGCGTCAGCTCGACCGACCGTGAGACCTTTCGCCTGGTCGATCCGGAGACCGGGAAGGCAAGCTGGCTCAGCGACCCGGCGCTTCCGGGCTGGATGTTCTACCCGGTGCCCACGCCCGACGGGCGCGCGGTCGTCGTGTGCTGGAACCGGCCCGATGGTCTCGGCTTGTGGCGCATCCCGCTCGACGGCAGCGCTCCCGTGCTCATGGCTCCATCCGCCTACCCACAGCGCATGCTCGCGGGTCTGGCGTTCTCGCCTGACGGACGCTGGCTCTATGCAGCTCAGGAAGCCAGGGCGGTCGAGGACGGCGGCAGCATCGTGCGCGTGCCGGCGGGGGGCGGTGCACCCGAGCCGCTCTGGGATGTGAAGGGCGAGCAGTTTCGCGAGATCGACGCGTTGCCCGGCGGTGACTCGGCGGTCGCGATGGAATGGCAGCAGGAGTCGGACCTCTGGCTGGCCGAGTGGACCGAGCCGTGAGCGCGCGCGGCGCCACGGCGCGTCTCACACGCCCATGCGCGCGCGCAGCCAGCCGACGCTCGCGCAGAAGGCCCACCAGTACGTCTGGAACCCGGGCTCCGGGTAGTCGATCCAGCCCGGGCTCCAGCGCGCCGCGTAGAGCCCCACGCCGTCGTCGGGCTGGAACACATAGACGTCGTCGCGCGTCGCGCTCGCGCCCGGCTCGTCGATGCGCTTCACCAGGCCCCACAGGTACTCGCCCTCGTGCCAGACCTGACCGAAGTCATGCGTGATCTCGGCGAGGCTGCCCCAGGGCGTCACCTGGTAGCCGGTGAGCTGCGGCCAGGTCGGCCGGTGCAGCACGACGTCCTCGAAGCCGTCGCCGTTCACGTCGGCGACGTACAGCCGCGTGGTGGCGGCGAGTGCGGTGAGCGGCGCGCCGCCCATGAACCACAGCTCGCCGATCCCGTACGGGTCCATGGTGTCGAAGCGGAAGAGCTTGCCGTCGCTGTAGCGGCGCACGAGCACGCTGTCGCCGAGGGTCTCGAGGTTCGACTCGAAGCGGCCCACGTGCACCTCGCCGGCGATGCCGCGCAGGTTGATCAGGTTGGCGGGCCGGGCCTGGAAGGCGTGCGCCGCGTCGTTCCAGCGCCACAGCCGGTAGCTGCCGCCCCCGAAGGACAGCAGCTCGTCGTGGCCGTCGCCGTCGAAGTCACCCGCGGCGAGCCCGTCCGAGCCCCAGGGCATCGCGGTGAGCCCGTAGGTCTCCTCGAGGAAGCCGTCGCCGGCCTGGCTGAAGCACTGGTAGTGCCCCGAGGTGGGGTAGGTCAGGCGCAGGCACACGCTCTCGCTCTCGCGGTGGACGAAGCGACCGTGAAAGATCGAGGCGATGCCGAGCTGGCCGATGTTGCGCGTGGCGAAGCGATCGATGGGGTAGCTCGCCGTCGAGGCGGTGAACCACGAGCTGTAGCCGTCGGCCGACCAGCCGACGAGATCCTTCAGACCGTCGCCGTCCACATCGGCGAGGCGCACGCCGCGCGTCCACGGCTGGGAAGAGCTGTAGTGTGTGCGGGCGTGGGCGGGGAGGGCGATCGCCGCGGTGAGCAGCAGAGCGGCGGGTAGAAGCGCGGGGACACGAGCGAGCATGGCGACTCCTTGTGAAGAGACGCCGCGCGCTGGTGCAAGGGCCATTCCGGTGCACCGCCCGCGAGAGTGCTGGTGAATCGCCGCTTTGGCGCCCCCGGCCCGTTTCCCGGGCGGAAACAGGCCCGCCGGAGGGTTTCCTGGCAGGTGACGATCGGTCAGATGGCAAGGGGCTGGCCTGCCGTTCCATACCCTGGCTATTGTGTCGGCATGAGCGACGCCAGCATCACAGTGACCCTTCCCGACGGCAGCCAGAAGCAGACGGCTGCCGGCACGCCGATCGGTGACTTCGTCAGGGATTCGATCGGCCCCGGTCTCGCCAAGGCGGCCGTGCTCGCGAAGGCCAACGGCATCTTCGTGGACCTCTCGCGCACGCTCGACGCGGACACTCTGCTCGAGATCTTCACGACCAAGGCGCCCGAGGCGCTCGAGACCATCCGCCACGATGCCGCGCACATCGTAGCGGACGCGGTGCAGCGGCTGTTCCCGGGCACCCAGGTCACGATCGGCCCGACGATCGAGAACGGCTTCTACTACGACTTCGATCGCGGCCAGCCGTTCACCGAGGACGAGCTCGCGCGCATCGAGCTCGAGGCCAACCAGATCGTCGCGGCGGATCTACCCTTCCAGCGCAGCGAGGTCTCGCCCGCGCAGGCGATCGAGCTCTTCACCGGCAAGGGCGAGAAGTTCAAGGTCGAGATCATTCAGGACATCGTCGGCAAGGGCGCCACGGTGCTCACGCTGTACCGCCACGGTGACTGGGTCGACTTCTGCGAGGGCCCGCACGGGCCGTCGACCGGCAAGGTCGGCGTGATCAAGCTGCTCAGCTCGTCGGCGGCGTACTGGCGCGGCGATCACCGCAACAAGACGCTGCAGCGGATCTACGGCACCGCCTTCTTCGACAAGAAGGGGCTCGACGCGTGGCTCAAGCAGCGCGAGGAGGCCGAGAAGCGCGATCACCGGCGGCTCGGCAAGGACCTCGACCTGTTCCACTTCCATCCGCTGGCCCCGGGGGCGGTGTTCTGGACGCCGAAGGGCACGGCGATCTACACGACGCTGTCGTCGTACATGCGCCAGCTCACCCTGGCGAACGGCTACCTCGAGATCAAGACGCCCCTGCTCTACAACAAGGGGCTGTGGGAGCAGTCGGGCCACTGGGGCAAATACAAGGAGAACATGTTCCTCGTCGAGGACAACGAGGCCAAGGCGGCGGGCGATGCGGATCCGCACCACTTCTCGCTCAAGCCGATGAACTGTCCCTCGCACCACCTGTACTACGGCTTCAAGAAGCACAGCTACCGCGACCTCCCGCTCCGACTGCACTCGCAGGACGTGCTCCACCGCAACGAGGCGGCGGGCTCGCTGGGCGGGCTGACGCGCGTACGCCAGTTCGCCCAGGACGACGCGCACATCTACTGCCGCGAGGATCAGATCGCCGAGGAGGTGAAGAGCTTCGTCAAGCTGCTCGATCACGTCTACAACGCGGTCGGCCTGAAGTACGCGGCCAAGTTCGCGACGCGCCCGCCGCAACGGATCGGCGACGACGCCATGTGGGATCGCGCCGAGGCCTCGCTGAGGAGCGCGCTCGATGGGCTCGGGCTCGCCTACGAGCTCAAGCCCGGCGACGGCGCGTTCTACGGCCCCAAGATCGACTTCGACGTCTCCGACAGCATCGGTCGCAAGTGGCAGCTCGGCACCATCCAGCTCGACTACGCCGCCCCCGAGCGCTTCGATCTGACCTACGTCGGTGAGGACGGCAAGCCGCACCGCCCGGTGGTCCTGCACCGGGCCATCTACGGCTCGTTCGAGCGCTTCATCGCGATCCTGATCGAGCACTTCGCCGGTGCGTTCCCGCTGTGGCTCGCGCCCGTGCAGGTGGCGATCGTCGCGGTCACCGATCGTGTCAACGATCACGCTCGCACGGTCCGTGAGCGGCTGGCCACCGCCGGCGTGCGCGTGATGTTCGAGGACGGCAACGGGACCATGCAGGCCAAGGTCCGCGAGGCGTCGCTGCAGAAGATCCCGTACACGATCGTGATCGGCGACAAGGAGGTCACCTCGGATCAGGTCAGCGTCAGGACCTTCGGCAACGATCAGCAGAAGATGGCGACCATGACGTTCGAGGCGTTCGGGCAGCGCCTGGCGCTCGAAGCTCGTTTTCCGTGACCGATGCACGGTCGTCGGCGCGCTCGTTCGCCGCATTCTCGTTAGACGTCAGCCGCGCTTGCGCTGCTGCTCGAAGCGGCGCGCGCGCCGAGCGGCCCACTGGATGATCTCCCAGGTCGTCACGCTGCCCTTCAGGCTCTGATCGTAGGAGCGCATGCACAGCGAGCACATGCGCGGTCGGCCCTGACTCTCCTTGCACACCACGCATACCGCCGGCACTTCGCTCACGTGCCCATGATAGGTCACGCGGCCCGCTGCCGGGCGATCCACGGCTGGCGATGGGCCACGCCTGCCGCGAAGCGCCGCTACGCGTGCGCCCCGACGCGCTCGTTGGCCGTCGCGCAGAGCACACAATGGCTGGCAGCGGGCAGCGCGTGCAGCCGCGCGAGCGGGATCGGCTTCTCGCACCCCAGGCACGGTCCGTAGCTGCCCTCGCGCAGCCGCTTCAACGCCGCATCG
>JBKJOI010000795.1:0-4876 GCA_046595695.1 Haliangiales bacterium
GGCAGATGCCGGTGATGAGCTCGCCCTTGCGATCCTTATACTCGTTGTAGACGTTGTCGCGCTCGGCCTCGCGCACACGCTGGTAGATCACCTGCTTGGCGGTCTGCGCGGCGATGCGGCCGAAGTGCTTGTGGGCGCTGCGGAGGTCGAGCAGGTCGCCGAACTTCTCGTCCTGCTCCTCGGCCTTCTCGGCGTCCTCGGGGCGGTAGAAGATCTGGAACAGCAGCTCGTCGCCCATCTCGGCCTCGAGGCCGTGCGAGCGCGCATCCTCGAGCGAGATCTCACGGCCGAGCTGACCGGGATCCTCGACCACGTTGACGATGAGGAAGAGATCGACGGCGCCCGAGTCCTCGTTGTACTGGGCCTCCATCTCACGGTGCAGCCCGAACGACCGCTTGGCGGCGGTGAGGATCGCCTGCTCCAGCGTCTGGACGAGGATCTTGCGATCGATGCCCTTGTCCTTACCGACCTGGTCGATCACCATGTTGAGATTCGGCTGCATCACTTACTCCCGCTTCCGATCGAATTCATAGACGAGGTTGGCACGGTCGAGATCGTCGAGCGGCAAGGTGTACTCCTTGTCATCGACCTGCACCACGACGCGTGGCGGTGCGTCCGGCGGCACCGCCACGATGGTTCCGGAGAAGTTGCGGCGCCCCTCGACGCCGGCGCGGAGCTTCAGCTTGGCCTTCTGGCCGACGTAGCGACGGAAGTGCTCCACGTAGCGCAGCGGACGGTCCAGCCCAGGGCTGGAGACTTCCAGGGCGTACGCCTGCGGAATGACGTCGGCGACGTCCAGGACCGCCGAGACCTCGCGGCTCACCCGCTCGCAGTCGTCCAGCGAGATGCCCGTACCCGGCTTGTCCACGAACAGACGACAGACCCAGCCCCCGACCTCGCGCTTGAATTCGATTTCCACGAGCTCGTATCCAGCACCCTCGACGGGGCCGCTCACGACACTGCGGATCTTGTCCACCATGGGGCTCGGCATCGTTAGTGATGAAAATGGGCAAAATGGGCAATAACCGTGTCGCCTCTTCGTGTTGGCGAGGCAGACTGCAACCGGCTCTGGAAAGACTTCGAGCCGGATTTCAACAACCGAAACCACAAACAAAAAAAGTGGGCCAAAGCCCACTTTCAGTAGAACGCTACTAAAAATGTAGGCGAACGGATACCACAGCACTCCCGACGTCGCAAGAGAAACTTCGCGCGCGAGCGCACGTACTGCAGGTGAGGACCCCATGTTCGGACACGACTCGAAGAAAGCCAAGATCCCCAGTGCTTCTGACGCCTTGCCCGGCCGCGCCGAGCGCGTTCCCGTGGCGCCCGAGCACGTCGTCAGCGGTGGCCCGATGGAGCCGCCGTGGCCCGCCGGAGCCGAGCTCGCGATGTTCGCGATGGGGTGTTTCTGGGGCGCAGAGCGCGTCTTCTGGAAGCTCCCCGGAGTCATCAGCACCGCGGTCGGCTACAGCGCCGGGCACACGCCAAACCCCACATACCGCGAGGTGTGCAGTGGGATGACCGGCCACACCGAGGCCGTGCGCGTCGTCTTCGATCCCAAGAAGGTCTCCTACGACGAGCTGCTGCGCGTGTTCTGGGAGAGCCACGATCCGACGCAGGGCATGCGCCAGGGCAACGACGCGGGCACGCAGTACCGCTCGGGCATCTACGCCTACGGCCCGGCGCAGCTCGCCGCCGCCGAGGCGTCGCGGCTCGCGTACCAGAAGGAGCTCTCGCGCACCGGCCACGGCGAGATCACCACCGAGCTCAGCGCGGCGCCCGAGTTCTACTACGCCGAGGACTACCACCAGCAGTACCTGGAGAAGAACCCGGACGGCTACTGCGGGATCGGCGGCACCGGCGTGAGCTGCCCGGTCGGCGTCGGCGTGAAGTCGGCGGGCTGACGGGGCGCGAGAGTCGGCGGGCTGACGGATCGTGGATCAGCCGGCTGAAGGAGTGCCACGCGCGCACGCGCGGCGCGGGCTGGGCTATTCTCCGCTGCATGTCTGGTTTCCTCGCTGCCTGCGTGCAGCTCACCTCGCGCGCTGACGTCGCGCAGAACCTGGCGACCTGCGCCCAGCTCGCCGGCGAGGCGCGCGCCCGCGGCGCGCAGCTCGCGGTCCTGCCCGAGAACTTTGCCTTCATGGGCGTCGGCGAGCAGGACAAGTTCGCCCACGCCGAGACGCTCGACGCCGCGCGACCGGGCCCGATCCTCGGCGCCCTGCTGGAGACCGCGGTCAAGACCGGCCTGTGGATCATCGGCGGCGGCATGCCCGAGAAGAGCGAGCGCGCGGGCTTCGTGCACAACACCTGCGTCGTCGTCTCGCCCGAGGGCGGGCTGGTCACGAAGTACCGCAAGATCCACCTCTTCGACGTCGACATCCCGGGCGGCGCGCAGTTCAAGGAGAGCGGCACGGTCGCGCCCGGCGAGCGCGTGGTCACCGTGGACACGCCGTGGGCGCGCGTGGGCCTCTCGATCTGCTACGACCTGCGCTTCCCCGAGCTCTACCGCGCGCTCACCGCGGCCGACGCGCGCGTGGTGGTCGTGCCCGCGGCGTTCACGCTGCACACCGGCAAGGATCACTGGCTGGCGCTCTTGCGCGCGCGCGCCATCGAGAACCAGGTGTACGTGCTGGCGCCCGGGCAGGTGGGCCGCTCGCACGAGGGCCGAGCGTGCTGGGGCAAGAGCGCGATCCTCGATCCCTGGGGGGCGCTGCTCGCCGAGGCGCCCGACCGCGAGTGCGCGATCGTCGCCGAAATCGACCTCGGCTGGCAGGACAAGATCCGGCGCGAGCTACCGTGCTTGGCGCACCGCAAGCTCTAGCCGCGGCGCTGCCGGCGCTCGCCCTCGTGGTGGCCTCGGTCGGGTGCGCAGCCGGGGTCGCGGCGCGCCCCACGCCGCTCCTCGAGCTTGGCTTCGCCGCCGGCGCGCGCGTCGACACCAACGACGACGACGAGGAGAGCTCGCTGGTGGCGGCGTCGGCATCCGCCGGCGCCATGTGGTGGCAGGAACGCGGCGAGGCGCCGCCCATGCAGAGCTACCTGGGCCTGGGTTGCACGTTCATCATCACCTGGTTCGACCTCGAGCGCACCGACCTCGGCCTCGATCTCGTGCTCGCGCCGCCGCGCGCCGATCGCCGAAACGGCTTCCAGTTCCGCGTCGGGCCACGGCTGTCGTCGGATGGCGAGCACGGTGGCGTGAGCTTCTCCGCCGAGTGGTCGGACTCGTGGGTCGGCGGGCTGTTCGCCGAGACGCAGTACGACTTCGGCGATGCGGAGGCCTCGTTCCTGTTCGGCGCGCGCGTGAACCTGTTTTTCCCCATCACATACGTACGCGCGACCGCGGTGCCGCTCGAGTAACGCAGACGGACGCCGCGCCCGCGCGATGCGATAAGCTCCGCCTCCATGTCGTACGTGCTGCGCACCGAGGTCCGAGAGGCCGACATCGACGAGCTCGGCCACGCGTCGAACCTGGTCTACCTGCGTTGGGTGCTCGAGGCCGCGGTGGCGCACTCGACCGCTGCGGGCCTGGGCCCGCTCGAGTACGTCGCGCGCGGCCAGGTGTTCGTGGTTCGCAAGCACGAGATCGAGTACCTGCGCCCGGCCATGCCCGGCGACCCGCTCGAGATCGAGACGCGCGTGACCTCGTTCCAGGCCGCGACGTGCGAGCGCCAGACCATGGTGCGTCGCGGCGAGGGCGGCACCACACTGGCGCGCGCGCGCACGCGATGGGCGTTCATGGCGCACGCGAGCGGCCGCCCGATCCGCATCCCCGACGATGTGCGCGCGCTCATGCCCGCGGAGCCGGGAGACGAGGCGTGGCTCAAGCACTTCCCGCACGGCCGCGGGCCGAGTGACTAGCGCGGCGGGCGGACCTTCGCGCCTACTTCCGAAGCTGCGCCCAGCGCGCGCGCGGGCCGAAGCCGCCCTCGGCAACCAGCGCGTCCAGGCCGGTCTGCATCGCTAGACGGATGCGCTCGACCGCCGCGTCGACGGCCGCGTCGTCGTCTGCGGCCGAGGGCGGCAGGCCGAGATCGATGGCCGGCAGCACCTGCACGCGGATCCGCGTCGGCATGGGCAGGTACGGCGTCCCAGCGCCGAGGTAGATGCCGAAAGGTAGCGCCAGGCCGACCGGGAAGACCTCGAGACGGGTCAGCTTCTTGAGGCCGCTCTTGATCGCGAACTCGCGCCCGTCGGTGAGAATGCGGAAGGTCTCGTGCGCCCCGACCGAGACGATGGGCACGACCGGCGCCCCGGTACGGATGGCGACGCGCGCGAAGCCCTGGCGGCCACCGAACTCGATGGTGTGGCGGCGTGCGTAGGGCTTGAACGCATCGACGTCGCCACCGGGATAGACGAGCACCGCCGCGTCGCGCCGGAGCAGCGTCTCGGCGTGGCGCGCGTGCGCCGGCACGCCGCCCAGCTTGGCCATGTAGCGGCCGGTGCCGGGCATGCGAAAGACGACGTCGTGCGCGAGCCCGTACGACTCGCGCAGCGCGCCGAAGCGCTTCCAGAACTCGACCATGGTGATGAACATGTCGGGCGCGAGCGCGCCGCCGTTGTGTGCGCCGACGACGAGCGCGCGCCCCTCGGGCAGGTGCTCGGCGCCGAGCACCTCGGGCGCGTACCAGAGGTCGAGCAGGCGGCCCAGCGTCGCGCGCTCGGTCTCGATGAAGCCGGCGTCACGCTGCTCGAGCGGATCGTCGGAGAGCGACCGCGAGAGCAGCGCGGCGTAGCGGACGACGTGGTCGAAGAAGGCCATCAGGGCGTGCCCGGCGCGGCCGGCGCGGCCGGCGCGGCCGGCGCAGGCGCCGCGGGCGGCGTGACCGGCGCGGGCGGCGTGACCGGCGCGGGCGGCGTGACCGGCGCGGGCGGC
>JBKJOI010000851.1:0-12163 GCA_046595695.1 Haliangiales bacterium
GCCGACGACTTCGCGCTGGTCGCGCTGCTCGGTGCCGACGACGAGCCGGGCGCCCAGCGGCTCGTCGTCGGCACCGAGCAGCGCGACCAGCGCGAAGTCGTCGGCGACGTCGGCCCACAGCGACAGGCTCGTGGGTAGCGCGCCGTCGTAGCCCAGGCGGCTGGCCGCGCTCACGCGCGCGGCGTCGCTGAGCCGTGCGGTCAGGCGCAGCGCCGCGCCGGGCGCGCGCTCCGGCATCGCGGCGTCGCGCAGCGCCATGAAGGCGGGGTCGTCGGCGAGCGAGGGTGCGTCGCCGCGGCCCAGGCGCTCGCGCAGCGCCGGCGGCCCGTACGCGAAGGTGTGCGCGTCGACGAGCGTGAGGTCGGTGGCGGCGCCGACCACGGCGGCCGCGTCGATGCCCTCGCCGCGCACCAGCACCAGCATCGCGGCGCCTTCGCCCGCCAGATCGTAGACCGCGGCGAGGATGAAGTCGGCCTCGATGGGCAGGTCCACCGGCAGCGCGGCGGCGGCGGCGCGCTCGCGTAGCCACGGCGACAGACCGCGCACCGTGCCGCCGATCACCGAATTTCCGCGCAGCCGCATCACGTCGAGCTCGAGCGTCGCGTCGGCGCCCTCGGGCACGAGCGCGAGCAGCGCGGCGCCGGCGGTGACCACGCGCGCCTCGAGCGGCTCGGTCTTGACGATGCGCTTGCTCTTGCCGCCGCAGGCGCCGAGCGTCGCCAGCGCGACGAGCGCCACGACGACGATCGCGAGCCGCGGGGGGACCGTAAGGGACGCCGCCACCGTCATGGCAGCAGCGCCGCACGCGCCGCGCGCGCCTCGTCGAGCAGCGCGCGCAGGCCGTCGGCGTCGCCGGCCGCGATCGCCGCGCGCAGCGCCGCCGCGCGCGCGGCGAACCGATCGATCCAGGGCAAGAGCGCGGCGCGGTTGGCGAGCAGGATCTCGACCCACGCGCGCGGCTCGCTCGCAGCCACCCGCGTGCCGCTGGCGAGGCTGCCGCCGGCGAGCCCGGTGAGCTGCGCGGCGTCACCGGCGAGCGCACCAGCGAGCGCGAACGCCGCGACGTGCGGCAGGTGCGACAGCGCGGCGACCGCGTCGTCGTGGGCCGCGGGCGTGAGCAGCACGACGCGCGCGCCGACCGAGCGCCACAGCTCGGCGACCCGCTCGCACGCCGCGGCGTCGGTCGCCGCGGTTGGTGTCACGATCACGACGCGGCCCTGGAACAGCGCCTGGTCAGCGGCCTCGGGCCCGCTGCGCTCGGTTCCTGCCATGGGATGGCCGCCGACGAAGCGGGCGCGCCCGGCCAGCGCCGCCTCGCACGCGGCCACGACGTCGGCCTTGGTCGCGCCCACATCGGTGACGATGGTCCCCGGCGTCAGCGCGGCGGCGAAGCTCTTGGCCACGCCGGCGATCGCGCCGATGGGCACCGCGAGCACGACCAGGTCGGCGCCCGTCACGGCGTCGGCCGCGCTCGCGGCGATCTCGTCGAGGATGCCGAGCGCCTGCGCGCGCGCCGCCGCCGCCGCGTCGGCGTCGAAGCCGCGCACGTGCGCGACGCACCCCGCCGCGCGCAGCGCCAGCGCCAGCGAGCCGCCGATGTGCCCGCAGCCGATCAGCGCG
Source organism: Haliangiales bacterium (assembly GCA_046595695.1). Taxonomy (GTDB): domain Bacteria; phylum Myxococcota_A; class Polyangia; order Haliangiales; family SHYZ01; genus JBKJOI01. The sequence continues at coordinate 1,621 of JBKJOI010000851.1, forward strand.
AGCCGCGCCACCGGATCCCCGCTCACGCGCCGAGAACTTCTCCCAGCGCCGCCAGCGTGCGCGCGTTCTCGTGGGCGGTGCTGATCGAGATGCGCACGTGCCGCAGCAGCCCCGACGGCGCGAGCGCGCGTACGATCACGCCCTTGCGCAGGAGCGCCTGGTAAACCGGCCCGGCCTCGCGCTTCACGTCGACGAGCACGAAGTTGCCCGCGCTCGGGAACACCCGCACGTCGAGCCGGGCCAGCCCGGCGGTGAGCTGCTCGAGCCCGTCGGCGTTCACCTTTTGCGAGCGCTCCACGTGCGCCGTGTCGGCGAGCGCGGCCAGCGCCGCCTCCTGCCCTGGCGACGAGACGTTGAACGGCGAGCGCACGCGGTTCAGGTAGCCGACGATCTCGGCGTCGGCGATCGCGTAGCCGACGCGCAGGCCGGCCAGGCCGTAGATCTTCGAGAATGTGCGCAGCGTGACCACGCGCGGCCCCGCCTGGCCGGCGCGGCGGTAGCGCTCGGCGACCGGGTAGTCGGCGCGACCCTCGGCGTACTCGAAGTACGCCTCGTCGACGGCCAGGATCACGTGCGCGGGCAGCTTGCCGAGCAGGCGCTCGAACGCCGCCTTGGCCACGTACGACCCGGTCGGGTTGTTCGGGTTGGGCAGCAGCACCAGCTTGGTGCGCGGGCCGACCGCGGCGGCCAGCGTGTCGACGTCGCAGGCCAGGTCGTCACCGACGGCGGCTTCCTTGTAGCCGACCCCGTGGGCGCCGCACGCCAGCTTGTACATCATGAAGGCGTACTGGTGGGTCACCACCTCGTCGACGCCCGGCTGGCAGAAGGTGCGGATGAGCAGCTCGATGAGCTCGTTCGAGCCCGAGCCGACCGAGATCTCCTCGGGCGTGACGCCCGCGCGCGCCGCCAGCGCGACCCGCAGCCGGTGCGCGCCGCCGTCGGGGTAGCGGTTGACGCCCGCGAGCGCGCGCTGCGCCGCCGCGATGCCCAGCGGCGACGGGCCGATCGGGTTCTCGTTCGACGCGACCTTGATCGCGCCGGTGATGCCCAGCTCGCGCTCGAGCTCTTCGACCGGCTTGCCCGGCTGGTAAGGCGACAGCGCCAGGATGTTGGCGGGGACGACCTGTGGGGACTGCTGGCTCATTCCGGACGCTCCTCGAGGCTCGGTGCGCGCGGGTACGAGCCGAGCACCTTCATGGTCTCCGACGCGGCCGTCAGCTCGACCAGCGCTTCCGCCACCTGGGGATCGCGCGCGTGGCCGTCGACGTCGACGAAGAACACATACTCCCAGGGCCGGCGCCGAGACGGCCGGCTCTCGATCTTGGTCAGGTTGAGCTGCCGCTTGGACAGCGGCTCGAGCACCCGGTAGAGGATGCCCGGCTCGTCCTTGAGCACCATGAGCACCGACGTCTTGTCGCGCCCGGTCGCGTCGGCCTGCACCTTGCCGATGACCAGGAAGCGGGTGACGTTCTGGGTCAGGTCCTCGATCTTGCGGCGGATGATCTCGAGCTCGTAGAGCCGCGCCGCCATCTCCGACGCGATCGCTGCGCCCTGCGGATCGCTCGCGGCGGTGCGCGCGGCCTCGCTGGTCGACAGCGCCTCGACCACGGTGGCGCCGGGCAAGTACGACGAGATCCAGCGGCGGCACTGCGCGAGCGCCTGCGGGTGCGAGTACACGCGCTGGATGTCGGCGAGCTCGGCGCCCGGCCGCGCCAGCAGGCAGTGCGAGATCTCGAGCACGATCTCGGCGGAGATCTTGAGCTCGCTCTCGACGAACGTGTCGAGCGTGTGGTTGACCACGCCTTCGGTCGAGTTCTCCACCGGCACGATGCCGAAATCGGCGGCGCCGCGTTCGACCTCCTCGAACACGCCGGCGATGGTGCTGACCGGGATCACCCGCGCCGACAGCCCGAATTGCCGCTTGGCCGCCTGGTGCGTGTAGCTGCCCTCGGCGCCGAAGAAGGCCACCCGCACCTTCTTCTCGAGCGACAGGCAGGCGCTGAAGATTTCCTGGAATACCGGGCGGATGGCGTCGTTCGGGAAGGGGCCGGCGTTGGCCGCCGTGAGCCGCTCCACGATCGCCCGCTCGCGCGAGGGCACATAGAAGGGAGCGTCGAGCCGCTCCTTGAGCGCGCCGACCATCCCGACCAGCCGCGCCCGCTCGTTCAGCAGGCGCAGCATGTCGTCGTCGAGCGCGTCGATCAGCTTGCGAATCGCCGCCAGGTCCATCGGCGGGAATCTACTATACTTCGCGTCGATGTATCGGCCGCGCTCGCGAAACCTCTCGTTCATGATCCTGGTCGTGCTGGTGGCGCTCGTCGCGCTGCCCGCGCTGGCCCACGCCGCTCCGCCCAGCGAGTTCGACGAGGCCCGCTCGCAGGGCTGGCTGTGGGCGTACCTGTCGGTGTTCGGCGCCGGCGTGCTGACCTCGCTGACGCCGTGTGTGTACCCGATGATCCCCATCGTCATGGGCATCTTCGGCGCGCGCGGCGAGAGCGTGTCGCGCGGCCGCGCCGTGCTGCTCGCGAGCGCGTACGTCGGCGGCATGGGCCTCATGTACGCGGCGCTCGGCGTCAGCGTGGCCCTGGCCGGGCGTGGCTTCGGCGCGATCCTGGCCAACCCATGGGTGGTGTGGCCGCTGGTCGGCTTCTACGCGCTGCTGGCCGCGTCCATGTTCGGCGCCTTCGAGCTGAACCTGCCGCCGGCGCTGCAGCAGCGCCTGTCGACCGTGGGCGGCAAGGGCCTCGGCGGCGCGTTCGGCATGGGCCTGGTAGGGGGGCTGACCGCGGCGCCGTGCACCGGACCCATGTTGCTCGGCATCCTCACCTACGTCGCCACCACGGGCAGCGCGGCGGTCGGCTCGACGCTCCTGTTCACCTACGCGCTGGGCATGGGCGTGCTGTTCTTCGCGATCGCGATCTTCGCCATCGCCTTGCCCAAGAGCGGCCAGTGGATGGAGTGGGTCAAGTCGGTCGCGGGCGTCGCGCTCCTGGTCATGGGCGTGTACTTCCTGCGCCCGGTGGTGCCGGCGCTCGGCTCGCTGGGCAGCGCGAAGCCGTTGTTCTTGCTGGCGGCGCTCGGCATCGCGGCGGTCGGCCTGGTGCTCGGCGCCATCCACCTGTCGTTCCACGGCTCGCTCGGCGAGCGTGCGCGCAAGGGCGCGGGCGTCGCGCTCGCGGTCGTGGGCGTGGCCGGCGTGGTGTTCTGGGCGCTCACGCCGTCCTTGAAGCCGGGCTGGCGCGAGCGCTGCGCCGAGAGCGCCTCGACCGAGCAGCAGGCAAAGTCACGCTGCTGGAACGACGAGCAGGTCGTGCTCGCCGAGGCCAAGCAGGCGGGCGCGCCGGTGCTGATCGACTTCGGCGCCAACTGGTGCTTGCCCTGCAAGGCGTACGAGACCGGTGTCTTCGCGAACCCCGACGTGCACAAGGCGATCAGCGACGGCTACGTCGCGATCAAGGTCGACGTCAGCAAGGACACCGAGATCGACCGCGCGGTGCAGGAGAAGTACGGCGCCGAGACGCTGCCGACCGTGATCATCCTGTCGCCCGACGGCACCGAGTTCCGCCGCTTCGGCGAGCCGATCCCGTCGGCGGGCGAGTTCCTGAAGGCGCTCGAGGCGGCGAAGCAGTAGACCGCCGCGGCGGCTTACTGGCCGCCGCCGACGCCGAGCTTGAAGCGGAAGTAGATCATCGGCGCGGCGGCCAGCTGGTGGTACTGGTTCGCGGTGTTGTTCGCGCCCGCGCCGTCGCCGGTCTTGAACAGGTAGCCGTAGGTGACCGGCACGGCGAAGCCGACCGACGCCAGCTTCGAGAAGCGGTAGTCGACGCCGGCGCTGAGCTGCGCGATGAAGCCCTTGTCGGAGAGCTCGCTGTTGTCGAGCGGCGGCTCGACCTGCTTGCCGGTGCCCATGCCGAAGCCGACCGCCATGCCCAGCTCGGCGAAGGTCGTGGCGCGCTTGCCCTTCTCGGTCTCACCGAGCGAGAAGTCGACGTCGGCGCCGATCATGAACTGCGTCCAGGTGCCGACCACGCCGTCGAGATCGGTGAACTGCCAGTGCTCGACCCAGGCGTCGGTGAACAGGACCTCGGCGCCCAGCTTGGCGCCGTAGAGCCCACCCGCCGCGCCGCTGAAGAAGTCGTTGTCCTTCTGCGCACCCGCGAGCCCGACCCCGCTCGCGCCACCGCCTTCCGCCTGCACATAGAGATCGAAGACACCCGCGTGGGCAACGGCCGGCGCGGCCACGAGAGCGAGAGCGCAGGCAGCGGACGCGGCCAGGGCACGGACGGTGGGGCGGCTTGTCATGAACTCTCCTAGGCGAATAGTCTGCCGATCGTAGCGTATGCGGCGGCGCGGGGGTAGGCTGGCGACGAAACCGAACCCATGGGAGAGATTCTGCTGGGCGGCCGGCGCACCGGCCGAGCGCGCAAGTGGGTACGAACGCTGCTGATTGCGGTTCCGCTCCTGGCGATCGCCGGGTTCATCGCGCTGGTGACGTTCCGGCGTGCGACCACCTACGAGGTGCCGAGCAAGGGCGGCGCGGGCGGTGCGATCGTCGCCGACGGAGCGCGGCTCGGGCTCGACGGCGCGTCGCTCGAACGGGTCGGCAAGCTGTGGGTGCTGCGCGCGGCGGGCACGCCGTGGCAGCTCGGCGTGGCCCGCGGTCGCCTGCTCGGCGTGCGCGCGGCGCGCTCGTCACAGGCGCTCGACGCGACCATCGTGGGCGAGCGCGAGCCCGAGGGCACGTTCGCGCGGCTCACGCAGCGCGCGCGCCTGCGCTGGAAGCTGCGCCTGCTCGCCGACGGCCTCGCCCGCGAGCGACGCGAGGAGCTGGGCGGCCTGGCCGCGGGGCTCGCGCGCGAGGCCCCGGGCGCGCCGCCTTACCAGCAGCTCGTGCGTCGCCAGGCGGCGCTCGACCTGGGCGCCGCACCCGGCGCCGCGCTGCCGCAGGGCGGCGTGGCCAGCGCCTTCGCCTTCGCCACCTCTGGGGTCGGCGACGACAACGGCCGCCTGCTGGTCGGGCGCGCCTTCGCGCTGCCGGGCGCGCCGGTCGCCGGCGAGCCGACCGTGTCGTTCATCCGCCCCGAGGGCGGCATCGCCTTTGCGACGGTCGGCTGGGGCGACCAGGTCGGCGTGGTCACCGGCGTGAACGCCGAGGGCATCGTGGTCGCGCTGTCGCCGTCGGTCGCCGAGGACGTGCGCGCCACCGCGGCGCGCGCGCCGCTCGCGCTCATCGCCCGTGACGTGCTCGAGCGCGCCCACGACCTCGACGAGGCCATCGCGATCGTCAAGGACGCCATCCCGCTCGGCGCGGGCAGCTTCCTGCTCGTCGACGGCGAGACGCGCAGCTTCGCGGTGGTCGAGCGCAGCCCGACGCGCGTCTCGGTGCGCCGCTCGCGCAAGGACGAGAACCGCTTCGCGCCGCTCGTCGCCACCGACGTGCTGGTCGCGCCCGAGTTCGCCAAGGACGCCGAGAATGCGCGCGCCCACCGCCTGCACGGGCGCGCCGCCCGCGACGCGCGCCTGGCCCAGCTGGTCGGCCGCGCCGGCGCCGCCGAGCTGCCCGCGGTGATCGCGATCCTGCGCGATCGCAAGCGCGACGCGGATCACGACCTGCCGCTCGGCCACGACGGCGCGATCGACGACCTGGTCGCGCAGCACGTCGTGGTGATGGATCCGGTCAGCCTGCTGCTGTGGGTGGGCGAGGGCCCCGGCGCCGCGGGCATCTTCCGCACCTTTGATCTGCGCGCCGAGCTGCGCGGCGAGCCGCCGCGCGCCTGGAGCGCCGACGAGGCGTTCGTGCCCGCCGAGGCCGGCCTCGACGCCGGCGTGCTCGAGCACACCCTGCTCGCGCGCGCCTCGCTCGAGCTCGCGCTCGTGCTCGAGCGCGCCGGGCAGCGTCGCCTGGCTGGCGAGGCGGCCGAGCGCGCCCTCGCGCTCGCGCCCGCGCTGCCCGAGCCCTGGCGCGTCGCGGGACGGCTGGCCCGCGCCAGCGGCCAGCGCGATCGCGCACGCGTGCTCTACCGGACGTACCTCGATCTCCTGCCCGCCGATCCTGCGGGGGTCGAAGAGGCGAACGCGTTCATGAGCGGGCCGTAGCGGGCGTGGTCGACGCGGTCGGCGGAGCGAGCGCGCTCGGCCAGTCCTGCGCGACAGCGAGCCGCGCGGTGACCCCCGAGGCGTTGTCGTTGGCGCCCAGGAAGTCCTCGGAGAGGTTGTTGACCGCGTGCAAGTTGCCGAATCGAAGGCTGGGCGCTCTCGAGGAGACGCTCACGAAGTGGCTATGGTTCAATTAACCACAAACCCGAAATTGATATGGAAGCGCCCGGTGTTGTCGTCGCCGATCTGCGGATCCAGCGGCACGGCGTACTCGAAGGACGCCGAGACCACTGGCGTCACCACGCGCACGAGCGCGATGCCGAGCGAATGGCGCAGCTTGCTCGGTACGAAGCCGTAGAACGAGTTCATGACCACGCCGGTGTCGAGGAACACCGCCGACGCGAGCGGCTGCCCGAACAGGCAGTCGCAGATGCGGACCTGCAGGTCGAGGTTGTGGATCGCGCGGATGTTGCCGCCCGCGGCACGCACCGAGAAGGCCTCGACGCCGGTGCCCGGGGGCAGCGGGTTCTTGATGATCTCGGTGTACGCGCGATCCTGCTCGAAGCCGCGGATGGTGAGATCGCCGCCGGCGACGAAGCGCTCGGTCTCGGGCAGCAGCACGCCGCCGGCGAGCGGCACGCCGTGATCGTAGCGCAGGCCGTTGGTGACCAGGAAGCGGCTCCAGTACGGGTCATCCTTGGTGTCGGTGCTGATGGGCGTGAGCAGGACGCCGCTGCCGCTGAACTTGAGGAAGTCCTCCTCGCCGCCCAGCACGCTGGTCGCATACTCGACCGACGTCGTCAGCTTGAAGCCCTTGATCGGCGAGATGGGCGTGAGCCGGCTGTTGGAGTCCCGGCGGCGGTCGAGCACGACCGAGGCGCCCACCGACGAGGTCGAGGAGGTGACCTTGGTCGTGCTCGAGTCCTCGCTCATGCCCGCGCCGCGCACCAGCTCGTCGTCGATCTCCTTGTGCACGTAGTTGTAGCGAAAGCTGACCGCCAGGCCGCCGCTCAGCTGGCGCGACAGCACGGCCGAGTAGCCGTACTTCTGCAGCTCGCCGAAGCGCGCGTCGATCTCGTTCCTGAAGAACGCCTGCACCGAAAGATCCAGCGGCAGCCTCAGGCCGCGGCGCATCACCCACCAGGGCAGGCGCGCGTTGCCCTCCGCCGCCTGGAAGCCGTTATAGCCGACCAGACCGTTCAGCGTGAGGCTCGCGCCCACGCCGCCCAGGTTGCGGATGCCGTAGCCGCCGCCGGCGAAGAACTCTGCCTCCTCGGAGTAGCCGCCCCGGATCTCGAGGTCGCCCCAGTTGTCGTAGCGCTCCTGGATGGCTACCAGCGGGTGCACGATGGGGTAGCGCTGCTCGTCGGTGACGCCGAGCGCGTCGATGCGCACCGAGGAGAACAGGCCGGTGTTCTGCAGCGCGTCGCGGCCGTTGCGCAGCGCAGCGCGGGTGAGCACGTCGCCCTCCTCGAGGTCGAGCACGTCGCGAATCACCCACGCCTCGGTCACGAAGTTGCCGCGCACCACTACCTTGCCGACCTTGACCTGTTCGCCCTCGATGATCATGTGGGTGACGCGGTAGAGACCGGGCTCGACCAGCGCGAAGCGCGTCGAGACGTCGCTATAGGCGAGACCCCGGCTGATGTAGAGGTCGTGCAGCAGATCGCGGTCGTTCTCCATCGCCGCGGTCGAGAACGGGCCGCCCGGGCGCAGCTTGGTGGCGCGCTCGAGATCGCGATCGGTCAAGCGAGCGTTGCCGATGAACTCGACGATGCCGACGATGTCGCGCGGCCCCTCGACGACGTCGAAGCGCACGTACAGCTTGCTGGTGAGCTGGTGGCTGGTGGTCGTCGCCGCTGCGGCGCCGGCGTTGTCGAGCAACGCCGGGTGTGGCGAGACCCGCGCTGTGACCTGCGCGCTGGCGAAGCCCTGCCGGTGGTACTCGTCTCGGATCGCCTGCTCGTCCTGGTCGAGCTGCACAGTAGTCACGTAGCCACCGTCGGAGAACAGGCTCGCGTAGGGCCGCGTCTGCACCTGCGCGCGCAGCTTGTCGTCGGAGAGCTCGACGTTGCCGGCGAAGTCCACCTGGGCCACGCGCCACCTCGGGCCCTCGACGATCGAGAACAGCACGCGCTCGAACGTGGGCAAGAGGCGCGCGCGCTCCCAGGTCACGATGGCCTGGAAGAAGCCCTGGCCCTGGTACCAGCCGCGCAATGTGTCGGCGGAGTTCGAGACCTCCTCGTCGTCGGCGCTGCCGGCGGCGTCGAGGGTGAGCTGCTCGTCGAGCTCGTCGGAGCCGGCCCAGTCGTTGCCCTCGTAGGCGACGTCGATCTTGGTCTTCTCGGTGATCATCACCGTGATGTTCACCGTCTTGGTCTTGCGGTCGGGGCTGGTCGAGATGTTGAAGTCGCTGCGCACGCGCACCTCGGGGAAGCCACGGCTCTGGTAGTAGCGCTTGACCTTGGCCAGGTCACGGTTGAGCTCGTCCTTGGAGAAGCGCGCCTGGGCGAGGCCGAAGAGCCACCGCTGCGCGAGCAGCGGCAGCAGCTCGTCGTCGGGGATCGAGGTGTTGCCGGTCAGGCGCACCTGGCCGAGCCGGTAGCGCGCGCCGGCCACGACCTTGACCCGTAGCTTCAGCTCGAATTCGTCCGCGCCCGGCTCACCGTCGATCGAGACGCGCGCCTCGAAGAAGCCCTGCTTGGCGAACCAGTCGGCGAGGCGCTGCGCCTCCTCGTCGAGCTGGGTCTTGCGCGCGCGCTCGTCCTCGAGGACGGCGAAGCCCTCACGGATGCGCAGGCGCACCGAGATGTCGTCGTCGAGGATGGGCGCGAGCAGGTTGCGCCAGAAGCCGAAGTCGGCGTCGATGTTGACGCTGCGCACCAGCGTCGCCGGGTGGACCTGGATCGCCAGCCAGCGCTTGCCGTCCTTGCGGGTCGCGCGGATCGGCCCCTGCACGCTGTACTGCAGCTTGAGCAGCAGCGCGACCAGGCAGACCTCGCGCTCGGGCCCGTACGCGGCGCCCGCTGGCAGGAGCTGCTCGAGCACCGCGTGCAGCATGGCCTCGTTGTCGCTCTTGACCCAGTCGCCGCGCAGCACGAAGCCGCCGATCGGATCGCCGGTCGCCGCCGGTCCGACCACGTGCTCGGCGGCGCTGCTGGCGTCCTCGGGCGGGCACAGGCGCGGCCCCTCCGGCACCAGTGGCGCCTTCGGCTCGGTGGGCAAGGGCGGCTCCGGTTCCATCGGAGTCATCACCCCACCGTCGCCGGGCGCCGCGACGGGAGGCGCGACGCCCGCGTCGGCGCCTGCGTCGGCTGCTGGTCCCGGCTCCTGCGCACGCGCGGCGCGCCCGAAGAGGACGGCGAAGGCGAGCACGGCGAGAGCGAGGGGACGACGGGCGCGCAGGGTCACTTGATCGTCCACCGGTACTTGAGCTCGAGGCTGAGATCGCTGTCGTTCTCCTCCTCGTCGTCGGCGAGGGTGCGGTTCTCGTACAGGCCGCTCAGCGAGAACCGGTCGGTGAGCTTCATGGTGAAGCCGAGCTTCTGGCGTTGCCGGCCCTGGTAGCCGTACTCGTACTCGCCCTCGAGGCGCACGCCGCGGGCCAGCTTGATGCACCCGTAGGCCAGGCTCGACTCGGTGCCGATCTCGAGGCGCACGCAGTCGAGGCCGGTCTTGTTCTTGAGCGGCTGCTCGATCATGACGGTCAGGAAGTCGGAGGCGAAGTCCTTGACCAGCCGGTCCGCGGTGCCGGCGACGCCGCTGCCGCCGCCGACGCCGCCGCCGCTGCCGCGTGACGCGTCGGTGGGCACGACCGTCTCGTTGTCGCCGCGCGCCTGCTCGCGCACCTCGTCGGCGGTACGGCCGGCGCCGATGAGCACGAACGTCTGCGCCGAGTTCAGGCCTTCTTCCGTCGACAGATCGAAGACCAGGCGGGCGAGCGGTCCGTAGACGCGCATGCGCACGTTGTGCTGCCGCTCGTCGCGGTCGACGTAGAGCGAGCGGCCGCTCACGTCGACGGTGGCGCCCTCGGCGGCGCGCTCGTAGGGCGAGAAGGAGACCGTCCCGCCTTCGACCTCGAAGGTGGGGTAGAAGAGCGGGATCTTGATCGTGCCCTCCTCGACGCGGATGAGGCCGGAGAGGCGCGGATCGACCGGCGTGTTGGAGACCAGCACGCGCCCCGACATCTGCATGTCGGCCCAGTTGGTGCCCACGCGGAAGACCCCGGTGGTGTTCACCTGCAGCTGGAGCTGCAGCCGCTCGAGCAGCGGCACGCCCACCCAGAAGGGCACCGTGCGCTCGCTGGTGCGCACCGGCACGAGCAGGCTGGAGACGCGAAAGGACTGGAAGTAGCGCCCGTCGACCACGTCGATGGCGCCCTGCAGCCGCAGCTGCGTGGCGCTGCCGTAGAGGCGCAGGCGCGTGTTGGCCTCGATCTCGAGCACGC
>JBKJOI010000995.1:0-2645 GCA_046595695.1 Haliangiales bacterium
CCCGCGCTCGCCAACATGGAGCTCGGCCTCGCGCTGGTCGCGGGGTCGTACGCGCTGGTCGCCATCACCGGCGGGGCGCTGTCGCCGCTGCAGCCGGTCGTCTACTTGATCGCCGCTTTCGGCGCGACCTTCCTGTCGCCCGCCGGGCTCGTGGCCACGCTGCTCGGCGCGCTCGCGCTCGAGGCCGCGCCGCTCGTGCTGCTGGGCGAAGGCGCGGCCGGCGCGCGCGCCGCGCTGGTGCCGCGGCTGGCCGAGCACGTCGCGTTCCTCTTGCTCGCGGCCGCCGCGCACGCGCTCTTCCTGCGCGGCATGGTGCTGCGCCACAACGCCGAGCACACGAAGCGCATCGCCGAGGACGTGCAGCGCCGCCGCGACGAGGCGCGCGACTTCCGCCTGATCTCCACCGCGCTGCCCGCCGAGAGCCGGGCGCCGCGCGCGCGCGGCGAGGAGGAGCAGCGGCTCGCCGAGGGCGCGGTCGAGACCATCCACGCGTCGATGTACTACACGCTCGAGCTGCTCAAGGCGTCGCTCGATCTGCAGACCTGCGTGCTGCTGTGGCTCGACAACACCGGCGAGCGACTGAAGATCAAGGAGCTCGTCACCGACTCCGACTGCGTGGTCGAGACCTCGATCGGCGCCGACGCCGGCGCGCTCGGCGCGATCGTGCGCGAGCGCCTCCTGCTCAACCTGCCCCAGCCCAAGCGCGGCCACGTGCCCTACTACGCCGGGCCCGAGGAGGTCGGCGCCTTCCTGGGCGTGCCGGTGATCGAGGACGGCCACCTGCGCGGCGTGCTGTGCGCCGACCGCCGCACCCGCCGCCCGTTCGACGAGCGCGACGAGATCCTGCTGGTCGGCGCCGCGCGCCAGATCCTGCGCGCGCTGCAGAACGAGCGGGTCTTCGTCGCGGTCGAGCGCTCCAAGTACGAGCACGAGCGCTTCTACCACGCGTCGTCCATGCTCGGCCGCGCGCTCACCCTCGAGCAGGTCATGGACACCGCGTTCGAGGCCGCGCGAGAGATCGTCGAGTTCGACTTCACCTCGATCTCGCTGTTCGACAAGGACAAGCGCAAGCACCGCATCAGCCGCGTGCGCCTGGCGCCCGGCGCCGAGGACCTGGTCGACATGAAGACCCTCGACGGGCTCGAGTTCCCCGACGGCGCCAGCCTGGTCTCGATGGTGCTGAAGAACCGCCACTACCTGCCCGCGGGCGGCGAGCTGCGCGACCAGGCGACCCCGGTGTTCTCGCGCAAGGTGAAGCTCAAGCACGTCGAGTCGCTGCTGGTCTTGCCGCTCGTCTGCGCCGACGAGGCCATCGGCACCTTCACGGTGGCGGCGCGGCGCGCCGGCGCGTTCGGCAAGGACGCGCGCGAGATGCTGGGCGTGATCGCCAACCAGGTCGCGGTCTCGCTCGAGAACGCCAAGATGTACAAGCAGATGGAGACCATGGCGACCACCGACGGTCTGACCGGTCTGCTCAACCACCGCACCTTCCAGTCGCAGTTCGCCGACATGCTGGGCCGCGCCGAGCGCCACCACATGAAGCTGGCGATGATGCTGACCGACATCGACCACTTCAAGAACGTCAACGACACCTACGGCCACCCGGTCGGCGACGTCGTGCTGCGCAAGGTGGCGCAGATCTGCCAGTCGAACGTGCGCAAGATCGACGTCTGTGCGCGCTACGGCGGCGAGGAGTTCGCCCTCATCCTCGAGGGCACCGACGCGGCTGGCGCGCAGCAGCTGGCCGAGCGCATCCGCGTCGAGATCAGCAAGCAGGTCTTCCAGTCAGACAAGGGCCCGTTCTCGGTGACGCTGTCGCTCGGCATCGCCGCCTACCCGGGCGACGCAAAGGAGCAGCACGTGCTGATCGAGCGCGCCGACCAGGCGCTGTATTTCGGCAAGCACAACGGTCGAAATCGCAGCGTGACGTACGAGCAGTTCCTGACCGAGCGCGCGCAGAAGAGCCGAGGCGCGAAGGCCAGCTGAGTCGGGCCCCGGCCGCGCCGGGACGCGGGGGGCGCGGCCGCGCCGCACCGGGACACGGCGCGGCCGCGGCCGCGCCGGCACCCTCAGAAGAGGCGGGCCTGCCGTGGATCGGCAAGGCCTTGCTCGCGGGCCCTCTCGATCGCGCGCTCGACGTGCGCGCGGCCGAAGTCACGCTCGGCCTCGTGGAGGTTGTGGAGCCTGCACCGGAGCGCGAGCCCGGCGACGGTGGCCTGGCCGCCGCGCGCAAACGCCTGCAGGTGGTGCACCTCGATCTGGAAGCGCGAGCCGCACACGTGGCCTTCGCTACCGACGAAGACGCAGCGTCCTCCGTCGCGCCGCCACACCTCGTCGCGTACGGCCGCGGGAATGTAGCGGCTGTTCGCAAGCCGATCGAGGTTGTCATTCACGGCGGCGTGGTCGAGGGGGGCGTTCACTGCCGGCGCCGGCACAACCTGACTGCCGAAGTTGTCGTTCGCCTTGGCCGGCCGTTCGCTGCCGGCGCCGCGGCGCCGCTTGTGGCATGCGGCCAGCGTGACCCGTAGACACTCGTGCAAAACGGCTTCGATGCTGCCGCCGGGCAACTTGTGGCTCAGCGCCGCGCGCACCGCCTCGAGGTCGCGCACGAACGCCTCCGAAACGGTCACCTTCAAGAGGTGCTG
>JBKJOI010000745.1:0-8142 GCA_046595695.1 Haliangiales bacterium
GCGGCGCTGGGCCGCGCCCGGGCCATCGACGTGAGCTACGCGGCCGACGGCGGCGCGCGGGTGACGCTCGGCGCGCACCGCCTCGAGTGGCGCCCCGAGCGTCACCCGCGCGCCGCCGTCGGCCGCGTAGCTCACGTCGATGGCCCGGGCGCGGCCCAGCGCCGCGTCGACGCGCGCCGCGATCGCCTGGTCGGCGTCGATGCGCGCGCCTACCGTGCCGCCGCCGGCCAGCGGCAACGCCCGCACCGCCTTGGCCAGCGCCACCCGCGCCCGGTCGCCCGCCACCCGCTCGGCCCCGACGCGCGCGACGTCGGCGTTGGGCGCGCGCAGATCCGCGGCCGCGCCGCCGGGCGCGCCGATCCGGCCCGCCGTCCAGTCGATCACCACGCCACCCGCCTGCTTCTCGACGATCGCCGCGCCCGGCGCGGCCAGCGCCGCGCCGCCCGCCAGCACGGCGAGCACGAAGGCCACGGTGCACCACCTGCGCGGCCGGCAGCGTCGCACGCTAGGGCTCCCTGACGCAGTCCAGGGTCAGCTCGACGGGCGGCCCCATCTCGAGGAGCTCGAAGTCACCCGGGACGATGCCGTCCAGATCGTGGGGCCCGAGCAGGCCGTCCCACTTGGTGACGGTGAAGCGGTCGCTCTGCGCGGTCAGCGGCACGTTGCCCGCGTCGGCGAGGAACATGCCGTACTTCTTGAGCGCACGCGCGACGACGCGCGCGCCCTCGTTGGGCAGGCTGGCCTCGTTGAAGTCGGGGCGCAGGCGCAGGCGCACGCCGTAGGGCGGCGCCGCCGCCGGGCCGCTCGTGGTCGGCGTGCCGTGCGTGGCCGGCTTCACGTACTCGGCGGCGCGGATGTTCGCGTTGGGCAGGATGAAGCGGATGGCGTGCGCGATCTCGCCCGACGCGACCTCGTCGGCGGTGAACAGGAGCGGCGCGATCGGGTAGCCCGCCGCGTCGGCGCTCGTGCACTGCTCACCACGACCGCGGCTGCCGTAGACCTTTTGCATGTCCCAGACCGCCAGGCAGCCGCCCTGGAACGTGCCGCCCTGGATGTTGGCGCGCCACATCTCGTACAGCCTCAGCGAGGGCCGGTCGACGACGATGAAGTGACAGTCGCCGTCGCCGTCGCACGCGTAGCCGGTCTCGCCCTCGATGGCGCCACCCGCGGGCACCGGCATCTCGACGTGATCGCAGTCGGGCGCGTAGAACTCGTCGGTCGGCTCGAAGGCCTGGAAGTCGGTGCCCGCGCCAGCTTCGAGCACGTCGATCGAGAAGTCGATCTGGAAGATGCCGTCGGTGGCCCAGCCCAGCGCGTCGAGGTAGGCGATCACCGCCCCGGACTCGGCGTCGACGTCGGCGCCGGTAATGTCGGTGTACCAGATCGCGCCGTTCGGGAAGTAGTCACCGGACGGCGGCGCGCCCGCGTCGGAGCCGCCCGGGCCGGGGGGCCCGTCGTCGTCGTCACCACCACCGCCACCGCTACTCCCGATGACACCGGTGCATGCCGCCGTCCCGAGCAGCAGCCCCACGAACGCCAGGTTCCTACTTCGCATGGGCACCTCCAGCCAGGAGGCCATGCTAGCTCACTCCCATTCGATCGTGGCGGGCGGCTTGGACGAGATGTCGTAGACGACGCGGTTGACGCCGCGGACCTCGTTGGTGATGCGCCGCGAGATCGTGCCGAGCACCTCGTAGGGCAGCTGCACCCAGTCGGCGGTCATGCCGTCCTGGCTGTGCACCGCGCGCACCGCGAGCGCCTCGGCGTAGGTGCGCTGGTCGCCCATGACGCCCACCGAGCGCACCGGCAGCAGCACGCCGAACGACTGCCAGATCGAGTCGTAGAGCCCGGCGGCGCGGATCTCCTCGTCGATGATGGCGTCGGCGGCGCGCAGCGCGACCAGGCGATCCTTGGTGATCTCGCCCAGGCAGCGCACCGCGAGGCCGGGCCCCGGGAACGGCTGGCGCCACACCATGTGCTTGGGCAGCCCGCACTCCTCGCCCAGGCGCCGGACCTCGTCCTTGAACAGCTCGCGCAGCGGCTCGATGAGCTTCAGGTTCATGCGCTCGGGCAGGCCGCCCACGTTGTGGTGGGTCTTGATGACGGCGCTCGGGCCCTTGAACGAGACCGACTCGATCACGTCGGGGTACAGCGTGCCCTGCGCCAGCCACTTGGCGTCGGAAAGCGTCTTGGCCTGCTCCTCGAAGATGGCGATGAACTCGGCGCCGATGATCTTGCGCTTCTTCTCCGGGTCGACGACGCCGGCCAGCTTGGCGAGGAAGCGCTCCTCGGCGTCGATCACGCGCAGGTCGACCTTGAAGTGACCCTTGAACATGTTGTCGACGCCCTCGCGCTCGCCCGCGCGCAGGAGCCCGTTGTCGACGAAGATGCAGGTGAGCCGGTCGCCGAGCGCGCGATGCAAGAGCGCCGCGACCACCGACGAGTCGACGCCGCCCGAGAGCGCGCAGATCACGCGCCCGTCCGGGCCGACCTTGGCGCGCACGTCGGCGACCGCGGTCTCGACGAACGAGGCCATGCTCCAGTCGCCCTTGGCGCCGCACAGCTTGTAGACGAAGTTCTGCAAGAGCTCGACGCCGCGCGGGGTGTGCGCGACCTCGGGGTGGAACTGCACGCAGAAGATCTTGCGCGCCGGGTCGGCGAACGCGGCCGCCGGGCTGTTGGGCGTGTCGCCGATGAGCGCGAAGCCGGGCGGCAGCTCCTCGACGCGGTCGCCGTGCGACATCCACACCGACAGGTCCTCGCCGACCGGGAAGCCCTGGAACAGGTCGCCCGCCGATTTCACCTTCACGTGCGCGCGCCCGTACTCGTGGTGCGACGCCCCGGCGACGCGCCCGCCCAGCAGCTTGGCGGTGAGCTGCGCGCCGTAGCAGATGCCCAGGACCGGCACGCCGAGCCCGAAGATCTCCGGCGACACCGTGGGCGCACCCTCGTCGTAGACCGACGACGGGCCGCCCGAGAGCACGATGCCGATCGGCTGCTTGCGGCGGATCTCCTCGAGGGAGAGGTTGAACGGGTGGATCTCCGAGTAGACGTTCAGCTCGCGCACGCGACGCGCGATGAGCTGGGTGTACTGCGATCCGAAGTCGAGGATGAGAACGAGCTCGCGTGACATGACTGGGAGTTACTCCACCCGGTAGTTCGGGGCTTCCTTGGTGATGATGACGTCGTGCACGTGCGACTCGCGGAGGCCGGCCGAGCTGATGCGGATGAAGCGGCTCTTGCTGCGGAGCTCGTCGATGTTCTTGCAGCCGACGTAGCCCATGCCGGCGCGCAGCCCGCCGCACAGCTGGTAGACCGACTCGGACAGCGGCCCGCGGTAGGGCACGCGGCCCTCGATGCCCTCGGGCACCAGCTTCTTCTCGGCCGAGACCTCGGCCTGGAAGTAGCGGTCCTTCGAGCCGGCGCGCATGGCGCCCATCGAGCCCATGCCGCGGTAGGTCTTGTAGCTGCGGCCCTGGTAGAGGACGATCTCGCCGGGCGACTCGTCGGTGCCGGCGAACAGGCCGCCGATCATGACGGTGTGCGCGCCCGCCGCGACCGCCTTGACCACGTCGCCCGAGTGCTTGACGCCGCCGTCGGCGATGATGGGGATGTCGTGCTTGGCCGCGGCCTTGCTGCAGTCGGCGATCGCGGTCACCTGCGGCATGCCGACGCCGGCGACGATGCGCGTGGTGCAGATCGAGCCGGGGCCGATGCCCACCTTGACCGCGTCGACGCCTGCCTTGATGAGCGCGAGCGTGCCGTCGGCGGTGGCGACGTTGCCGGCGATGAGCTGCAGCTTGGGGAAGGCGCGGCGGGTCGCCGCCACGCCGTCGAGCACGCCGCGCGAGTGGCCGTGCGCGGTGTCGATGCAGATCACGTCGACGCCCGCGGCGATGAGCGCCTCGATGCGCTGCTCGCGATCGACGCCCACGCCGATGGCGGCGCCGACGCGCAGGCGACCGAGGTCGTCCTTGGCCGCGTAGGGGTGCGCCTGCGCCTTCTCGATGTCCTTGATGGTGATGAGGCCGCGTAGCCGGCCGGCGCCGTCGACGACGATCAGCTTCTCGATGCGGTTCTTGTGCAGCAGTTCCTTGGACTGATCGAGCGCGATGCCCTCGGGCGCCGTGATGATCTTGCGCGTCATCACGTCGCGCACCAGCTGCTCGAGGTTCTTCTCGAAGCGCAGGTCGCGGTTGGTGATGATGCCGACCGCGTGGCCGTTGTCGTCGACGACCGGCAGGCCGCTGATGTTGTGGTGGCGCATCAGCTCGAGCGCGATCGCCAGCTTCTGCTCGGGGTGCACGGTCACCGGGTCGACGACCATGCCCGACTCGGCCTTCTTGACCTTGAGCACCTCGGTGGCCTGCTCGGCGATGGTGAGGTTCTTGTGGATGATGCCGATGCCGCCCTCGCGCGCCATGCAGATGGCGGTCGCGGCCTCGGTCACGGTGTCCATCGCCGAGGACACCAGCGGGATGTGCAGCGGGATGCTGTTGGTCAGACGCGTGTGCAGCTGCACGTCCCGCGGCATGACCTCCGATTCGGCTGGCACGAGCAGCACGTCGTCGAAGGTGAGCGCCTCGCGCAGGGTGTCTTCAGACAGCATCGCCTTGCTCCTTGTGGCGCTCGGCCGCGAGCACGCGGCCGAGCGCTTCGATGATCTCTGGCGGGGTGGTGACCCGCAAGAGCTGGTTCACGGTGTCCATGTCAGGTTGACCGTCCGCGGTGGCCGCCGCCAGCGCGAGGTACTCCCAGACCGCCGATATGATGCGCGCGCCCAGCGGCGAGTCGTCGCCGAGCGGCCGGCGGAGGGCGCGCAGGATGGGGCCGATGCCGTCGGGCGAGCCCGCGGCCCAGCCCAGGGCTTCGTCGAGCTGGACCGACCGGCCGTCCTGCGAGCTGTCGGCAGCGGCCGCCTCGGCGAAGGCGCGCTCGACCGCGTGCAGCGACGCGGCCACGCCCAGCTCGTCGACGGTGGCGCCGGCCGAGCCGAGCTCGCGCGCGACCACGCGGGAGTAGCGCGCCAGCTCCTTACCGTTTCTGGGCCGGAGCGCCACCCGCTCCTCGAGCAGGTCGGCGAGCACGCCGACGGTCTCGAGCAGCACGCGCGACAGCCGCACGTCGCGCGGCGGCACGCGCGGCGGCGGGGTGAGGTCCTCGCTGCCGGGGCTCTCGTGCACGGCCGCGATGCCCGGGTCGGTGTCGAAGGCCGCCGGCGCGGCGATCGCGGGCGCGGCGCCCAGCGCCGAGGCCTCGGGATCGTCGGCGAGGTCGTGGATGAGGGTCACGTGCGGCTCGACCGGCGCCGCGCCGCCGAGCACGCCCGACGCCTCGCGGCCGTAGGTCTTGGCGATCGCGTCGAGCAGCGCCTTGCGCGGCGCGACGGTCACGCGGACCGCGGCGCCGCCACAGATCGCGCGCAGGCGATCGACCGCCTCACCGTCGGTGGGATCGAACATCGCGACCTCGACTTCGCGCGGCTCGCGGCGTGCCCCGATGGGCAGGAGCACGCGCTCGATGGCGAGCGCGCGCAGCGCGGCGCGCCGCGAGGGCGTGCGCGGCGCGGCCACGCGCTGCAGGCGCGCGGCGTCGGCGACCGGGATCTCGAGCGCCCGGCCCAGGCCGCGCGCGAAGGTGTCGTCGTCGAAGCGACCGAGCGCGGCCAGGTTGGCCAGCAACCGGCCGCCGCGCTCGCGCATGCGGCGCCGGGCGCGTTCGAGGTCGTCGGCGGTCGCAAGGCCGGCCGCCATCAGGACGTCCTCGATCCGCCATTGCGCCGGGTTCACCGTGAGATCTCCGCTGCCTCCGAAATTCCGCGCACTCTACGCGCTGGGGGGCAGGTGTGCAAGCGCGTCCTAACCCCCGAAAAACACTAGCGTTGCTCCCAGCGAGTTGAGCACCAGGATGGCATCCAGAGCTCGGCCGTAGCCCTGCAGGCGCATGAGCAGGGGCGCACGCCGGGCGAAGCGCTCCACCGGCACGCCCAGCCGGGAGAACTCGACGACCGCGTCGGGCCAGCGCTCCCAGTCGCGCCCGAGCAGGTGCCAGGTGGCCGGGCCACGCCGAGGCACCACCGCCACGCCGTCCGCGTAGACGCGCAGCATGCCGATGCGCTCGCGGCGCATGCGAAAGCCCACGCCGGTCCAGCCCCAGCGCACGCCGCCCGCGTCGATGCGCAGGCGGCCGCGGCGCACCGAGTAGGCCAGCAGCGCCACGGTCATGAAGAACATCGGCATCACGATGCCGAACGCGTTGCCGGACATGATCATCACGCGGATGCCTTGCCGGTAGGTCAGGAGGGTCAGAATGGTCACGTACGCCAGCGCGGCGAGCGCGTGGTGGCGCGAGCGCGCCGGCGCCGCGTGCTCCCCCGATCCCGAGGGCACGGCCAGCGCGTCGACGATGCTCACTCCGGGGACCCCACTCCGCTGATAATCTAGAGAGGATGGCACCCTCGCCGCAAGCCTTCGAGGACGGACGGCCGCACTACACGGCGCTGGTGCTCGCAGGCGGGGCGGCGCGCGGCGCCTACGAGGTCGGCGTCGTCCGCCACGTGGTCGAGGACGTGGCGCGCTCGCTGGGCCGCGACGTGCCGCTCGACCTGCTGTGCGGCACGTCGGTGGGCGCGATCAATGTGTGCGCGCTGGCCGCGTGGGCCGACGAGCCGCGCCGGCGCGCCGAGCGGCTCGAGTCGCACTGGACGTCGCTGTCGATCTCCGACGTCGTCCGCTTCGAGCCGCGCGAGATCTTCGACATGTTCCGTGGCCTGGTCGGGCGCGCGCGCCCGCCCAAGCCGGGCGACACGCGCCGCGGCGGCGTGCTCGACCCGCGCGGCCTCGAGGCGGTCATCACGCGCGCCATCGGCTTCGATCGGATCCGCGAGCACCTGCGCGCCGGGCTGCTCGAGGGCGTGAGCGTCTCGGCCACGCACGTGGCGACCGGGCGCACCATGGTGTTCGTGCAGCGCCGACGGGCGGGTCTGCCCAGCTGGGGCTCCGACCCGACGACCGCCGCGCGCGCCGTCGAGCTGCGGGCCGAGCACGCGCTCGCCTCGGCGGCGATTCCCCTGCTCTTTCCGGCGGTGAAGATCGACGGCCACTTCTTCTCCGACGGCGGCCTGCGCCAGAACGTGCCACTGTCGCCGGCGCGCCGCCTGGGCGCCGACGCGCTGGTGGTGGTCAACCCGCGCCACGTCTCGGCACCCGGCATCGTCGCCGCGGCCGACGGCGCCGCCAACGAGACCGCGTTCCCCGGGCCGCTCTTCCTGCTCGGCAAGACGCTGAACGCGCTCCTGCTCGACCGGATCGACGCCGACATCGACCGCCTCGAGCGCATCAACCAGCTCCTGGACGCCGGCACGCGTCGCTACGGCGCCACCTACCTCGACGATCTCAACCACGAGCTGGGCAACCCGCCCGACCGCGCGGTGCGCCCGCTGCGCGCGGTGCTGGTGCGCGCCTCGCGCGACATCGGCGCGATGGCCGCCGAGTTCGTCCGATCGCCCGTGTTCGCGCGCCGCACCCGCGGCCTGCTCGAGCGGCTCATGCGCCGGCTCGCCGAGGGCGAGGCGCGCAACCAGGCCGACTTCCTGTCGTACTTGCTCTTCGACGGTGAGTTCGCCCGCCAGCTGGTCGAGCTCGGCCGCGCCGACGCCGCCGCGCAGCACGAGGAGCTGTGCGGGCTCTTCGACACCGTCCTACAGGCGCGCCGCGAGCGCGCGCGCCTGGCCTAGATGTTCGCGTTGCGGCCCGCGATCTCGCGCAGGCGGCGCATGGCGCATGTGCGTGCGCACCGTGGGCACCGAGACCAGGAGCGCGACGGCCGCGTCAGCCAACGTGAGGCCACGGTCGATGCACAGATCGTAGACCTGCCGCAGGCGCAGAGGCAGCCGGTCGCGACAGCCGCCGATCACGCGCTGCAGCAGCTCGAGGTCGGCGCGCTTGCGGTTCGCCGCGGAGACCTTGCCGGCCGCCGTTGCCGAGGCGATGGCCGCATCGCGAGCCTTCTCGGCGTCCGCCGCGAGGACCTCGAGCGCCTCCCAGAAGCCCTTGGGCGCGCGGCCCCATCCCCGCTTCGCAAAAAAGACACTCAGCTTGGACGGATACTCGAGCAACTCGAGCGCCTGCTCTGACGTCAGGT
>JBKJOI010000556.1:0-3603 GCA_046595695.1 Haliangiales bacterium
GGGGCGGGCCGGCGACCGCGTTGCACACGGTGCCCGAGCCGTCGGCCTTGCAGACGCGCGTGCCGTTCGCGAGGCAGATGCCGACGCCCGCGGTGCACGCCTGCCCCTTCTCGGGGAAGTCCTCGTCGACGAGCGGGAAGTCACAGTCGTCGTCGATGCCGTTGCACAGCTCGGTGCGGATCGATTGCGCGACGATGTCGGCCATGGCGGCCGCGAGCTCCTCCTGGCTGGTGGCGCTGTACGCGGTGCCGGTGCCGCCCGCGGCGGCGATGGCGTCGAGCGACGCCTTCGCCGGGCAGTTGGGGTTCGACGCCGGACAGAGCGAGAGCGCGATCACATAGGTCTTCACGTCGACGCCCGCGGTGGCGCGCAGCGCGGTCGCGGCGTTGGCGGGGTTACCGCCGCAGCTCTCCTGGCCGTCGGTGACCAGGATGACCGAGTAAGCGCGGCAGCTCGACGCTGTGTCGGCGGGGATCACCGCGGCGAAGCCGTCCAGGCCCGAGGCCAGGAAGGTGCGCGCCGAGGTCAGCGAGCCGGCGAGCGGGGTGCCGCCGCTGGCCTTCATTTCCTGGTTGTCGAGCGTGTCATTGTCCATCCAGTTGATCATCGCGTCGTAGTTGTCGCCGGTCGCGGTGGCCGGGAAATTGACGATCATCTGGCCGGTGCCGTTGACGCAGCCGCCGTTGCCGTCGCCGTACGCGCCGACCGCCGAGACGCCTGACGAGTCGGTGGCGGGCGCGGCGCAGTCGACGGTGCCGGTGCCGAACGGCGCGGCGTCACCCTCGCAGGTGTCGTCGTTCTTGTAGGCGTTGCAGGTGTCCCTGCTGTTGCCGGCGTTGCAGCTGTTGTTGCAGTTGAACGTATCGCACTCGTTGTAGTTGAAGGGCGAGCACGAGCCGGGATCGGAGAAGCATCGGCCACCCACACACGAGCCGAACACCGTCGCGCCATCGGGGCCCTTGGCGCAGGTGCTGTTGGGCGAGCCGTTCGTGCACACGAAGTCCTCGAGCTGGCGAAACTTGGCCAGCGCGAACTCGACCTCGCCGAACGCGCCGAACACGCCGGTGAGCGCCGCCTTCGCCACATACATGCGGCTGTCGTTGAAGGCGTAGCCGGTGTTGGGATCGACGTCACCGTCGAGGTTGCAGCCGGGGTTCTCGTTGGTGCCGTCGCCGTGCGTCGGGATGCCGTCGAAGAAGCCGCCGAGATCGAGCAGCTCGGGCGTGAGCAACATCGATCCCGAGGTGTCGACCACGACGACGAAGCGCGGCTTCACCTGCTGTTGAGCCCGGGCTTCGCGCGCGCCCAGGGCACACAGCGAGAGCACCGAAGCCACGACGAACGCGACCCGATAGCCTAATTGATTGATCATGGACAAGACCCCGTGCGCCGATTCTAGAAGGGCGCCGCCGGGAATGTCTATCGTCCTAATTTTACTAATGTTGTGAGAGGTAATGCGAGGTGTGTGCAGGTAGGCGAAAAGCGCCGGTTCGGCGGCCGATTCTGATCAGCCGAACGGGTTGTCGTCACCGCCGCCGTCGCCATCCGGATCGAGGCCCGCGGCCGCGGCGGCGCGCAGCTTACCCTCGGTGAGGTAGCGCAGGAACATGTCCAGGTAGGCGCGCTGGTCGGTGGTCATGGCCACGAAGGTGGTGCCGATCTGGTGGGCCTCGCCGAGCCGGGTGCACCAGACCACACGGGCACGCAGGAGCAGCGGCTCGGAGAAGGTCTCCTCGTCGAAGACCAGCGCCAGGTTGAGCGTGAGCTCGGTGCCGAGGGCCAGCGGCTCGTCGAGCGCCAGGGCGAGGCCGCCGCGCGAGACGTCGCGGGTGCGCGCGGGGATCGTGCCGTGGGCAGTTCTGACCTCGGCGTCGACCTCGAGAGCGTAGCGCGGATGCTCGCGCACGTCGCTGGACATGGGACGTGTACGTTAACATGCTTCCTCGGTGGACCCGGAATTCCTGGCCGAGGACGACCCGCCGGCGCACGCGCCGGACGCGGCGACGCTCACGCCCAACGCGCTGACCGTGCTCGCGCGCCGCTACCTGCGGCGCGACGAGCAGGGCCGGGTGATCGAGACGCCCGACGACCTGTTCCGGCGCGTCGCGCGCGCGGTCGCCGCCGCCGAGGGCGCGGACGCCGCCACCTGGGAGGAGCGCTTCTACCGGTGCCTCGCGCGGCTCGAGTTCCTGCCCAACTCACCGACGCTCATGAACGCGGGGCGCGCGCACGGCCAGCTGGCCGCCTGCTTCGTCGTCCCCGTCGATGACGCGATGCCCGAGATCTTCGACGCGGTGAAGTGGGCCTCGCTCATCCAGATGACCGGCGGCGGCACCGGCTTCGCCTTCTCGCGGCTGCGTCCGGCGGGCGACCGGGTGTCGTCGACCGGCGGCGCGGCCTCGGGCCCGGTCGCGTTCATGGACGTGTTCAACAGCGCCACCGACGCGGTCAAGCAGGGCGGCACGCGCCGCGGCGCCAACATGGGCGTGCTGCGCGTCGATCACCCCGACGTGCTGAGCTTCATCGACGCCAAGCTCGACGTGCACCGGCTGACCAACTTCAACGTGTCGGTCGCGGTGACCGACGCGTTCATGCACGCCCTCGCCGAAGGCGCCGACTACGCGCTGGTCAACCCGCGCACCGGCCAGGCCACGGGCCGCCTGCGCGCGCGCGACGTCTGGCGGCGCATGGCCGAGTCGGCGTGGCGCTCGGGCGACCCCGGCGTGCTGTTCATCGATCGGATAAACGGGCTCCACCCGGTGCTCCAGCAGGGGCTCATCGAGGCCACCAACCCGTGCGGCGAGCAGCCACTCTTGCCGTTCGAGTCGTGCGTGCTGGGCAGCATCGATCTCGGCAAGTTCGTCGACCACGGCGAGGGCGGCCCGGTGCCCGCCTGGGACCGGCTGCACGCGGTGATCGACGACGCGGTGCGCTTCCTCGACGATGTGATCGACGTGACCAGCTACCCGCTGCCACAGATCGCGGCAGTGACGAAGCGGAACCGCAAGATCGGCCTGGGCGTCATGGGCTTCGCCGATTTCCTCATCCAGCTCGGCGTGCCCTACGACGCGCCGCGCGCGTTCGATCTCGCCGACGAGGTCGGCGGCTTCCTCGAGCGCCACTCGGTGGCCGCGTCGGTCGAGCTGGCCAAAACGCGCGGCGCGTTCGCGGCGTACGCGCACAGCCGCTGGCCCGCGCGCGGCGTGCCGCCCCTGCGCAACGCCACGACCACGACGGTCGCGCCCACCGGCACCATCAGCATCATCGCCGGCTGCTCGAGCGGCATCGAGCCGCTCTACGCGCTGGTCTACGATCGCCACGTCCTCGACGGAGCGTCGCTGCGCGAGACCCACCCGGGCTTCGCCGTCGCCGCGACGCGCGAGGGCTTCGCCACCGACGAGCTCTGGACGCTGCTCGCGGCGCGCGGCCGGGCCCGTGGCACGCCCGGTGTGCCCGCGGCGGTCCAGGCGCTCTATCCAACCGCGCACGACCTGCCGCCCGAGGTGCACGTGCGCATGCAGGCGATCTGGCAGAAGCCCTCACGCGTCGCGGCGACGGCGAAGCCCGGGTGGGTCTCGCGCAGCGACGCTCCGTCGAGGACGT
>JBKJOI010000562.1:0-4960 GCA_046595695.1 Haliangiales bacterium
CGGCGCTATGTCTACCGCCGCGGCCAGGTCCGCTACGGCTACCGCGCGCACTACGCGTCGAGCGGCTCGGTCGTCTACGGCCCGGGCGGCTGGTACGGCGGCGTCGGCCTCACCGCCACGAAGATCATCGATCAACGCGGCGGTCCCGAGCAGCTCGACGACGGCGCCGGCATCACCCTGTTCGGCGGCTTCCGCCTGTCAGATCGACTGTCGCTCGAGCTCGGCTGGCTGGGCAGCTGGCACAACCCCGCCGCGGTCGACACCGTGTGGGGCCGCGAGACCGACTTCCTGGTGCTCGAGGGCTTCATGGCCGACTTGCGGGTTCACTTCAACCGTTCCGGCAACCTCGATCCCTACGTGCAGGCCGGGGTCGGCCTCTACGCGCTCGGCAGCGAGCACTTCGGCGTGGATGCGCTCGGTACCGGCTTCCAGCTCGGCGGCGGCTTCGATTACTACGTGTCGGATGTGATCACGCTGGGCCTGCGCGTGCGCTACCACGGCATCGCCATGGGCCAGCCCGACGAGGCCGATCGCGGCGAAGAGGGCGTGTTCGTGAGCGCGGCCACCGTGGAGGGCTCGCTCGGCGTCCATTTCTGACGGCGAGCGCGCCGCGGCCGCCGCGCCGCGCTCGCTAGCGGAGGACGAAGCCGAGCACGAGCGCGACGATCAGCAGGGTCAGGATCACCAGGCCCATGCCGCGCGCCAGCGCCCAGCCGTCGACGCTCGCCGCGGCCGCCTCGATCTCGAACGCGCGCCGCTCGAGCTGCGCGATCGCCGCGGTGTGCTCGTCCACGGCGCGGAACCGGTGCTTCAGCACGGCGGGCCGGTTCGCGTCGAGGCTCTGTCCGAGCTGCACCAGCTCGGCGTCGCGCGCGGTCTCCGAGCCCTGCTGCGCGACCTGCTCGCGATCCCGGCGCATGCGCGCGTCCTTGGCCACCGCGGTCAGCCGGGCCTCGGTCGCCACCGCGCGCTCCTTGGTGGCCTGGACCTCGGCGAGCAGGCGCTTGCGCTCGGCGCCCTCGGCGTCGATCCTGGGCACCAGCGCCAGGACCGCGGCCTGCCGGGCCGGCTCCTCGCCGGCGAGCAGGAGCTTCTCGGCGCGCATCGCGGCCAGCTCGGCCTCGACGCCCGCGCGCTCCACGCCATCCTTGGCCGCCGCGAGCCGCCGCTCGATGCCGTCGAGCCGCTTGGTCGCCGCGTGCACCTGCGCGCGCAGCGTCTCGACCTCCTTCTTGCGCTCGCCCATGTCCTTCTCGAGCGGGCGAAGTCTGGCCTCGACGCCTTCCAGCGCCTTGTCGAGCTCGGCCAGCCGCCGCGCGGTCTCGCGCTGCTCCTCGGCGCGCTCTTCCTCGGCGCGCTTCGCCTCTTCCTCGGCGGCCTGCGCGGCGGCCACGTACTGCGCGCGCTGCTCCTCGTGCCACGCCAGCCGTTCGCGCGCGTCGTCGATGGTCTCGCCGGTGATGGCTTCCTCGCCGACCGCCACACGCGCCGCGTCGATGAGCCGCCGCTTGCGGCCCGCGCGCTCGAGCGCGAGCCGTTCCTTCATCGTGGTCAGCTCGCGCCGTCCCGCGACCAGGCCGCGCACGACCGCGAACGCGTAGCGGACGTCGCCCCACACACCCGTGCGCCGCACCGCCAGCGGTGCGGTGATCACCGGTGCGCTGGTGTCGACGATGGGCGAGCGTGGGTCGAAGACCGTCGCGTCGGCAGGCTGGGCCGCGCGTGGTCCGGCGCCGAGCTCCGCCAGCGCCGGCGACTCGGGGCCGGTGACCGAGGAGCCGAGCGCGAGCGGCGAGCGTGCCGGCGGCAGCGCCGGCAGCGGCGGCGGGCCGGTCCTGCGCGGCGCGGCGCGGCGCGCGTCGGGCAGGGGCGGCGGCGTGCCCGAGGCGCGACCGACCTCGAGCTTCTCCCAGGGCTCGGTCATGGACGGCGAGGGTGCCGGGATGGGCGTGTAGATGCTGTTGCTCTCCGAGGCCTGTCCGCGCGTGGCGCCCGTCCAGGGCGACGTGGGTCGGGGTGACGCGCTCGGCCGGGGCGGTGCAGTGGGTGCTGGCCCAGGCAGCGGCGTGACGAGCTGCTGCGGCTCGGTGCGGATGGCCTCGTCGTCGAGCACGCCGTCGTCGTCCACGGCGTCCAGGTCCTCCACGGCGTCCACGGCGTCCACGGCGTCCAGGTCGTCCGGATCGTCGATGTCGTCGTCGTTCGCGGGATCCAGCGCTGCTTCGACCACGTCGTCCGCAAGCAGCGTCTGCGCGCGCGGTCCGCTCACGGGCAGCGCGACGATCAGCTCGTGGGGCTCGGTCTCGCTCTCCAGCAAGGAACCCTCGGCGGCGTCGTCGTGGTCGTCCTGGTCGTGGACGAGCGGCGGCCGGCGATCCGTGCCGCGCTCGAGGTCCTCGTCGCCTCCGTCGTCGTCGAGCTCCTGCTCCAGGGCCGCGAGCACCGAGCCCACGTCGGCGGCCTTCGCCGTGACCGCGCGATCCGTGGGCGACGGCCGCGCCGAGCGCTTGCCGGCCGCGCGCGGCGTGGCCGCTCGCGGGGGCGCGCTCAGATCGCTCTCGGTGCGCACTTCCCTGACGATGTGCGCGTCGCCGACGCGGTCGTCGCGGACCGGGAGTGCCCAGCCGTCGGCGAGCCGCTCGATCCGTCCGCGCGTGGCGTCGCCGACTCGAGCCTGCTCGCGCGCGCAGCGCGGGCAGGGCCGGTCAGCCGCGAGCGGCTCACCGCAGCGCGTGCAGGCTGACTCCGCCATGGTGCTCGCAACCTAGCATGATCCCGCAGCTCCTGTGTTTTTTCCGCCCATGCCAACCTGATTGTCTATAGACTGCCAATTGTGGTGACTGAGGGCGCGACGGGGTGGCGAGCGCGAACGTGTCGGTGACCGGCACGGTGAACCGCCGCTACCAGATCGTGCGGCCGCTCGGGCAGGGTGCCGATGCCGATGTGCTGCTGGTGCACGATGCGGCCCGTGACGGCGCCGCACGCGCGCTCAAGCTGGTGCGCG
This sequence comes from Haliangiales bacterium, assembly GCA_046595695.1. Lineage (GTDB taxonomy): Bacteria > Myxococcota_A > Polyangia > Haliangiales > SHYZ01 > JBKJOI01. Next base: position 3,005 of record JBKJOI010000562.1, read on the forward strand.
GGGTCGCCGACGAGGGCGCTCGCGAGCGTCTGGCCGGCGAGTTCCGCCGCCTCGCCACGCTCGCTCACCCGCGCCTGGTGCGCGTCTACGATCTCGAGGTCGCCGACGCCGGACCGCTGCCGCGCGGCGCGCTCTTCTTCACCGCCGACCACGTCGAGGGCGAGCCGCCCGGGCACGCGCTCGCCGCGGTGCCCGAGGCGTGCCGCACCGCCGCCCTGCTCGCCATCGCCGAGGACGTCGCTGGCGCGCTGGCGCACGTGCACGCGGCCGGGCTCACCCACCACGACGTCAAGCCAGGCAACCTGCTCGTGGATCGTGAGGGCCGGGCCACGTTGCTCGATCTCGGGCTGTCGGCCGCGCGCGCGGTCGCGGGCGTGGCGCGCGGCACGCCCGCGTACATGTCGCCCGAGGCGTTCTCCGGCGTCGACGATCCGCGCGTCGATCTGTACGCCCTCGGCGCCACCCTCTACGAGGCGGTCTGCGGTCGCCCGCCGTACTCGGCGCCCGGCCTGGCGGCGCTGGTGCGCGCGGTGCTCGAGGATCCGTTGATCCCGCCGCGCTCGCTCGCGCCCTGGCTGCCCGAGGCGCTCGATCGCCTGATCGTGAAGCTGCTCGCGCGCAGCGCCGGACACCGGCACTCGTCCGCGGCGGTGCTCGTCGAGGATCTCGCTCGCGTGCGCGAGGCCGCCGGCCTGGGCGGCCCGATTGCCACGGTCTCCGCGTCCGCGGCCGCGACGACGCCCGCGCGCGGCCGCGCCAGCGCGAGCGCCCGCAAGGCGGCCGCGCCGCCGCCGCCGCCCGCGGCGCTCCTGCCGCCGCCGCTGTGCGAGCGCGCCGAGGAGCTCGGGCGCCTGAGCGCGCACTTCGACGCGCTCGCCACGGGCACCGCGACCGGCCGCGCGCTCCTGGTCGCCGGCGCGCCCGGCGTGGGCAAGACCCGCCTCTACGAGGAGGGCGTGCGCGGACACCAGCTGCGCGTCGCCGCCGGCCGCGCGCCGGCGATCACGGTGATCGGCGACACCTGGCCGCGCCTGTGCGCCGCGCTGCACGTCGACCTGGAGGCCGAGGACGGCCGCGCCGCGCCGCCGACGCGGCGCGCCGACCTGGTGGCCGCGGCGATCGGTCGCCTGGCCGCCGACCGCCCGGTGCTCGTGCACCTCGCCGATGCGGCCACCGACGAGCGCTCCGCCGCGCTGGTCGCGCTCGCGCTCGCCGATAGCGAGGGCGGCGCGTGGACCATCGTCGCCGAGGTCGACGAGGCCGCGGCGGGCGACGCCGCCGATCCGGCGCGCGTGCTGCGCCTCGCGCCGCTCGACGCGGCGGGCGCGCACGATCTCATCACCGGCATGCTGGGGCGCTCGGAGAGCGCGCCGGTCTCGGGCGAGTGGGCGGCTAAGCTGGCGCGCGCCACCGGCGGCGTGCCGCGCCTGCTGGTCGAGGCGGTGCGCGCCGCCGCGGGCACCGCGGGCGTCGAGCGCGCCGACACCGTGCCGGTCGACGAGTTGCTCGGCGAGGGCGCCGGCGAGGCCGCGATCGAGGACATCCTGCGCCGCCGGGTCGCGGCGCTGCCGGCGCCGGCGCGCGCGCTCTGCGAGGCGCTCGCGGTCTGGGAGACCGGCACGGCCGGCGCCGCGATCGAGGATCTCACCGCGCTTGCCGAGCTGACGCCGGTCGCGGCGCACGCCGAGCTGGCGACGCTGGCCTCGCGCGGGGTCGTCTACCTGCACGGCGGGCGCGCCGAGTTCCCCTCGGTGGCGCACGCGCGCGCCATCTACCGCGGCACCGCCGCAGCGCGGCGTGCCGGGCTGCACCGCGCCGCGCGCGCCCGGCTCGAGGGCCGGCCCGGGGCCCTGCGCGCGCTGGCCCGGCACGCCGCGGCGGCCGGACGCGGGCCGGCGGGGGCCCGGCTGTGCGCGCAGGCCGCCGAGGGCGCGCGCGCCGAGGGCGATCTGCGCG
>JBKJOI010000615.1:0-10921 GCA_046595695.1 Haliangiales bacterium
GTCTTGTAGTCGGCCAGGACCGCGCGGGTGACTTCTTCGGTGAGCTCTGTCGACGCGACCGCGCCGTGGCACCCGGTTCAAAACTTACACTTGTTGCGATCCGAGACGAACGACGCGAAGAGCTCGCGCTCGCCGACGGTCCACTCCGACGGCCCGCGCAGCGTCGCCTGCACCAGCGCCGAGAACGGCGTGCCGAAGAGCTGCTTGCGGAAGAAGATCGTGCGCACCACGTCGGGCGCGCGCTGCCCGCTCATCAGGCGGATCATCGCGAAGATCAGCCGCGACGCGCCCTGGCCTCTCTCGACGCTGGCGAGGCGCACTAGCGACTTCCCTTCGTCGGCGTCCCGCCCGCTGGCGTCCCACGCAGCGCGGCCAGCCCCGCATCCAGCCGGCGCATCCCCTGGCCGACCGCGGTCGCGACGGTGAGCTCGTAGATCCTCGCCTCGTCCCACCCGGCCGCACGCAGGTGCGCGACATCCTCGTCGGTGACCTTGTACGCGTGCTGCCGGACCTTGGCGAGGTACGCGGCTACCTCGGGGGCGACGTCCGCACCGTCGAACGCCGCCTGCCGCGTCGCGGGCGAGAGCGCAGCTGGGGTGCCGAGCACCGCATCCCGGAACCCCTTCACGAGCGCAGCGTAGCGTGACATCGCTCCCATCATACGGGAGGCGAGCCGGTCTATTCCAGCGCGCCGATCGCCTCCTGCACCGCGGTCAAGATGCTGCCATCGTCGATCAACCCGCGCACCACCTGAATGTCCGGCGAGATCGCGCGATCCACCATCATCATCGGGACCTTCGCGCGAATCGCATCGTGCGCCGCCGAGAGCCCCGGCCCGGGCCGGTGGGGCGCGCGCAGATCGATCCCCTGGGTCGCGCACAGCAGCTCGATCGCCAGCACCGTGCGCACCTGGTCGAGCACGGTGTGCAGCTTGAGCGCCGCGTGCGCGCCCATCGACACGTGGTCCTCGCGGCCCGCCGACGACGGTATCGAGTCCACCGACGCCGGGTGGCACAGGATCTTGTTCTCCGAGACCAGCGCCGCGGCGGTCACCTGGGCGATCATGAAGCCGCTGTTCAGGCCGCTGTCGGGGGCCAGGAACGGCGGCAGCCCCGACGACAGGTGCGGGTTGACCAGCTGCTCGACGCGCCGCTCGCTGATGTTGGCCAGCTCGGCGATGCCGATGGCGGCGAAGTCGAGCACCAGGGCCACCGGCTGGCCGTGGAAGTTGCCGCCCGAGATGATGTCGTCGGCCGCGCCGTCCTGGCCCACGAACACGAGCGGGTTGTCGGTGGCGCTGCCGGCTTCGATCTCGAGCACGCGGCGCACATGCGCGAGCGTGTCGCGGGTCGCGCCGTGCACCTGCGGCATGCAGCGCAGCGAGTAAGGATCCTGGACCTTGCCGCAGTCCTTGTGCGACTCGACGATGGCGCTGTCGCGCAGGAGGCGCGCCAGGTTGCGCGCCGAGGTGGCCTGGCCGAGGTGCGGGCGCATCGCGTGGATGCGCGGGTCGAAGGCGCGCGGCGTGCCCTTGTAGGCCTCGAGCGACATGGCGCCTGCGACGTCGGCGAGGCGGCAGGTCAGCTCGGCGTCCCAGGCGGCGAGGGCGCCGACCGCGGTCATGAGCTGCGTGCCGTTCAGCAAGGTGAGGCCCTCCTTGGCCTGCAGCTGGAGCGGCTGGATGCCGGCGCGCTCGAGCGCGCGGCCCCCGGGCATGCGCACGCCGTCCAGCTCGGCCTCGCCCTCGCCGATCATGGCGAGCGCCAGGTGCGCGAGCGGCGCCAGGTCGCCCGAGGCGCCCACCGAGCCGCGCGACGGGATGATCGGATGGACGCGTTTCGCCAGCATCTCGCACAGCAGATCGGCGCACGCGGGCCGCGCGCCCGAACAGCCGGCGGCGAGCACGGCGGCGCGCAGCAGCATCATGGCGCGCACCGCCTCGGAGGGCAGGGGCTGCCCGACGCCGGCCGAGTGCGAGCGCACCAGGTTGCGCTGCAGCTCGGCGACCTGCGAGTGCGAGATGCGCACCTCGGCGAGGGCGCCGAAGCCGGTGTTGATGCCGTAGACGGCGGGGCCCGCGGCACCCCCGGCCGCCAGCCGATCGACGACCGCGCGCGACGCGACCATGCGCGCGCGCGCCTGCGCACCGATGCGCACGGGCGCGTGGTTGCGCGCCACCCGGACGATGTCCTCGAGCACGAGCGGCGCATCGCCGAGGACCACCGGGGAACTGTCTAGGGAGGCTGCGCTCGTAGGGGAAGACACCATGGTGACTTCGTATACGCGGCGGCGAAAGGCGGGGTCAAGCGCGGCCCGGGGCTGCGAGCTCGTCCCGGGCGAGACCAAGGAAAACGGCTCGCGCCGGGTGTCCGCGGGACCCTGCGCACGCGACCCGAGGCCGCCCGTCCGCGCTCCTGTCCGCCGGGTCGGCCGCGAGTCGGCCGCGCTCAAGCGTTGACAGTCGGCGCGCAAGGCCAGATAATTTCTCGACCTTTTTGGACTCTATGTGCCCGTGACCCGTCCTGAAGACAGTGGAAGCGGTAGTGCCGATCCGGAGGACCAGGAGCTCGGGTTCGACGAGCCGCTACGGACCCAGGCCATATCGCTGGAGGACATCGAGCTGGTCGGCGGCGACCTGCCTGTGCCCATGCCGGTGACCGTACCCGGTGCCGGGTCGGTGCGATCCTCGGGTCCCGTGCCCGTGCAGGCCCCCCCGCCGACTGCCACCCCCGGACTGGACGACTCCGATGACGGCGGGTTCGTCGAGTCGCCGCGCACCCAGGCGATCTCGCTCGAGGAGATCCAGTTCATCGAGGAGCAGCGGGGCGCAGCGCTGGCGCCGTCGGTGCGGCCGACGCCGCGCGCCGAGAGCATACCCCCGCCGCTGCGAGCGCAGACGGTGCCCCCGCCGGTGCCGGCGACGCCGCCGGTGCTGCCGCGCGCCGCCACGGTGGCGTACCCGGGGCGTAGCCCCAACTCCACCGTGCCGCCCGTGCCCGGCGCCACGAGCGAGCACTCGCCGCTCCCGGTGGCCCCACCGCCGCGCGCGCCGTCCACCGCCGAGCTCGACGCCGCGCTCGCCGAGGCCAGCGCGGGCGACTGGCCGAAGCGCGCCGACGCCTTGCGCGCCGAGCTCGAGCGCGAGACCGACAAGGCGCGCTCGGCCTTCCTCGCCTACGAGCTGGGCGAGCTGACCGAGCGCCGGCTGCGCGACGAGGCCGGGGCGGTCAAGCTCTACGGCCGCGCGCTGCAGTCGGATCCCTCGTTCCGGCCCAACCTGTGGGCCATCCGCCGCGTCTTCTACCGGCGCGCGCTGTGGCCGAACCTCATCAAGCTGATCGACGCCGAGGCGCGCTTCGCCCGCGATGACGCCGAGCGCGCCGATCTAATGCTCGAGAAGGGCCACGTCTTCGAGGACAAGATCAAGGACCGCGCGGCCGCGCGCGACGCCTACGACCGGGCCATCGCGCTCGACAGCCAGCACGCCGGCGCGCTGCACGCACGCGAGCGCCTCGCGCTCGTCGACCAGGACGACGCCACGCTCGAGGGGCTGTGGCGCGCGCTCGCCGACGCCTCGGGCTCGCCGACCCGGCGCGTCGCCTACCTGCTCGATCTCGCGCAGCTGCACGCGGCGCGCGGCGAGGCCGGCGTCGAGACCGCGCTCGAGGTCGTCTCCGAGGCCGTCGCGCTGGGCGTCGAGCGCGGGCGCGTGGCGCGGCTGCGCGAGCGGCTGGCCGAGCGCGCCGACGACGCGCATGCGCTCCTGGCCGCGCTCGAGGCGCGCGTGGCGCTCGCGGTCGAGGCCTTCGGGCCCGGCGGCGTGACCTCGGCGCCCGCCGATCTCCCCGACGCGGGCAGCGTGGTCACCGATCGCGCCACGCGGCTGCGCCAGGAGATCGTCGCGTGCCGGCGCCGCGGCGCCCATGTGGCGGCGGGATCGGGCGATCCGGATCGGGCATGGCGCCTGCTCGAGCACGCCGCGACGCTGGTGCCGGGCGAGCCGCTGCTGCTCATGGACCTGGCCAACCTGGCCGAGGAGACCGGCAAGCACGAGCAGCTCGCGCAGCTGTGCGCGCGGCTGGCCGCGCTCGACGCCGATCCGGCGCGGCAGCTGGCGCTCTCGCTGCGCCGCGCCGACGCGCTCGCGCGCGCCGGCCACGAGGCCGAGACCGAGGCGCTGCTCGACCAGATGCTGGCGGGCGCGCCCGGCTACCTGCCGGTGATCGAGCTGCGCAAGCGCCGCGCCATGGCGGCGGGTGAGGGCGGCGCCGAAGCGCTCGCCAGCCTCTACGAGGGTGAAGCGGCGGCGGCGCGCCTGGGCACCGCGTTCGGCCCCGACGTCGTCGGCAAGCCCGACCCCGCGTGGGCGGCGGCCGCGTACCTCGCGGCCGGCGATCTCTACGCGCTGCGACTGAACCGCCCCGACGAGGCGCAGGCGGCCTACGGCCAGGCCCTCGAGGTCGTCCCCGGTCACCCCGAGGCGCTGTGGGCGCTGGTCGGCCTGCACGAGCACAATAGCCGGCTCGACGCCGCGTGCGAGCTGCTCGAGGCGCAGGTCGAGCGCCACGGCCCCGAGTCTTCGGGGCCGGTCGAGGACTACCTCGAGCACCTGGCGCGGCTCTACGACGAGCAGGCGCAGCCCGAGCAGGCGCTCATGGCGCTGCGCCGCCTCGCCGAGCGGCGCCCCGACGATCGCGCGCTGACCTGGCGCATCGTCGATCTGCTGCGCGACGCCGGCCGCGTCGAGGAGCGGCTGCAGGTGCTCGAGCGGCTCAGCGACGGTGAGCACGACCCGGCGCGGCGCGCCGCGCTGCACGTCGAGATCGCGCGCATCGCCGACGAGGAGCTGGATCGCCCCGAGCTCGCCGCCGATCGCTACCGGCAGGCGCTCCTGCTCGAGCCGGAGAACCGCTGGGCGGGCGCCGCGCTGTCGTCGCTCCTGCGCCGCGCCGGCCGCTGGGAAGAGCTGGTGGCGGTGCGCCGTGCCGAGGCCGCCGCCGAGCCCGACGCGCCGCGGGCGGCGCGCGCGCTGCGCGAGGCCGCCGCGGTGCTCGCACGTCGCCTGGGTCGTCCCGCCGAGGCCGCCGCGCTCTACCAGGAGCTGGCCGAGCGCGCGCCCGACGATCCCGCCGGCCTGGCCGGCCTGGTCGACGCCGCGAGCGGCGATCCCGAGCAGCTCGCTGGCGCGCTCGAGCGGCTGGCCGCGGCGCAGACGCCCGAGATGGGCCTCGGCCGCACGCTGCTGCGCCAGGCCGAGCTCTACGAGGCCATGGGCAAGACCGCCGAGGCGGCGCGCGTGTACGAGCTCGCGCGCGACGCCGGCGGCGTCGACGCACACGCCGACTGGGCGCTCTTCGAGCTGGGCGCGAGCGGCGCCGGACCCGACGTGCGCGCCGCCATCGCCGGGCTCGCGGCCGGCCGCCAGTCGATCGACGACGGCGTGCGCGCCGATCTGCTCGAGGAGCTGGCCTGGCTGGCCGCGGGCGACGAAGCCGCCGCGGATGGCGTCGACGCCGTGCTCGCGGCCTCGCCCGGGCGCACCAGCGCGCTGCTGGCCCGGACGCTGGTGGCCTCGCGCCGGCGCGACACCCCCGCGCTCGCGGGCGCGCTCGCCGCGCTCGCCGATCGGACCAGCGACGCGCGCGTCGCCGCGGCGCTGCTCCTGCGCGCCGCCACCCTCAGCCCCGACGCCCACACCGCGGCGGCGCTGGCCGCGCGCGCGGTCGAGCGCGAGCCCGACAACCCGGGCGCCGGGCTCGAGGCCGGCGAGCGCCTGCCCGCGCCCACCATGACCTTCGCGCGCCGCAGCGGGCTGCTCGCGCGCCGCGCCGAGGGCAGCTCGGATCCGGCGCTGCGCGTGGCGCTCGACCTCGAACGCGCCGAGGAAGCCGAGGCGCAGGGCCACCTGGCCGAGGCCGGGCGCGTGCTCGCCGGCGTGCTCGCGCGCGCGCCTGGTCACCCGGGCGCGCTCGCCCAGGTGGTGCGCCTCGCGCGCCGCTCGGGCGACGGCGAGACGCTGGCGCGCGCCGCCTACCAGCTCGGCGTCGCGCTCGCCGACCCCGAGTCGGCGGCGGCCAGCCTGGCCGAGGCGGCGCGCCTGCTCGAGAATGATCTCGACCGCAAGGACGACGCCGCGCGGGTGTGGCGCGCCGTGCTCGAACGCCTGCCGCTCGACGACGAGGCGTTCTCGCGCGCGCACTTCCTGTTCGAGAAGCACGAGGATCCGAGCGCGCTGCACGAGCTGCTCTCGCACCGGCTGCGCCACGTCGACGAGGCCGAAGAGGAGGTGCCGCACCGGGTCGCGCGCGCGGCGCTGCGCGCGCGGCGCAAGGATCTGGCGGGCGCGGCCCGCGACCTCGAGCGCGTGCTCGCCCTCGTGCCGGCGCACGCCGCGGCGCTGTCGGCGCTCGCCGACGTACGCGTCCAGCAGGGCGGCCGCGGCGAGGACGCCGCCGCGCTGCTCGAGCGCTTCCTGGCCACCACGCCCACGCCCGACGTCTGGGCGGCCGAGAGCGCGCGCCTGCGCCTGGCGCGCGTGCTCGCCGACGACGCCGGCGACCTGGCCGGTGCGGTGCGCGTGCTCGACGCGCTGCTCGCCACGCACCCCGATCACCTCGAGGGGCTCGAGCGCCTGGCCACGGCGCTCGAGCGCCTGGGCGAGTACGAGCGCGCGGCCACCGAGCTCGAGCGGCTGGGCGCGCTGCGCGGCGATCGCGGCGCGCGCGCGCGCGACGAGCTGCGCGCCGCCCGCCTCTACAAGGACCGGCTCTCGCACCGTGGCCGCGCGAAGCACGCGCTCGAGCGGGCGCGCGCGCTCGCGCCGCTCGATCTCGAGGTCGTGCGCGAGCTGGTCCAGGTGGTCCCCGACAACGAGCGCGCCGCGGTGCTGGCGCGCGCGCTCGCCGACGTGCGCGAGCAGCTGCCCGGCGAGGCCGAACGCGCGCCGCTGTTCGAGCGACTGGTCGCGCTCGCCGGCCTGGTCGGTGACGCGGCGCTCGAGCTGTACGCGGGCGGCGCGCTCTTGACGCTGGGCGGTGACGACGGCGCGCAGAAGCTGGCCCACGAGCAGCGCGTGCGCGCCGCGGCCGCGAAGCCGGGCGAGCCGTCGGCGATCCTGTCCGGCGAGGCGTGGCGGGCGCGGCTGGTGCACCCGGGCTGGCGCGGGCCGCTCGCCGAGCTGTGGGCGTGCCTGCACGACGCGGTCGCCGCGATGGGCGTGCACGAGCCCTCGCAGCTCGGCTTCAGCAAGGCTGACCGCGTCACCGCCAAGAGCACCGGCAAGATCTACCCGTACGTGCTCACGTGGATGCGCGCGCTCGGCCTCGGCGAGGTCGAGCTGTACGTGTCGCCCGGGCGGGCCGGCGTGGCCATCGCGATCGCCTCCGAGACGCCGATCCTGTACCTGGGCGCCGACGTCGCGCGCGGCGACGGACTGCTGGCGCGCGCCCGCCTGGCCCGCGCGCTCACCTCGGCGCGCGAACGCTGCGGCCCGCTCCTCGATCAGCCCGACGACGATCTCGGGCTCACCTTTGCGGCCGCCGTGCGCGTGGGCGGCGCGGATCCCGCGCGCGTCCCCGCGCTCGCCGCCTACGCCGGGCACCGCGGCCTCGACGAGCGGGCCCGCGCGCTCGGCAAGGCGATCACGCGCCGCGGTAAGAAGGGCCTGCCCGCGGCGCTCGCGCGGCTCGGTGACGTCACCGAGCTGGCCCCGTTCCTGCTCGCCGTCCGCGCCACCGCGGGGCGCGCCGCACTGCTCGTCGCCGGCGACGTGCCCGCGGCGCTCGACGCCGCGAACGGAGATCGCCGCATCCAGGACCCTCGCCATGACCCCCTCGCGCTCGACCTGCTCGTCTATGCCGTCTCCGAGGATCTCCTGACCCTGCGCCGGGAGCTGGGGCTGTAATGGCCGACGGACCCAAGAAGCCCGCGGCGCCGTCAGGCGACGGCCTGCCGGGCGGCGACGACCTCGATCTCGAGCTGGAGAACTGGGGCAAGGAGTTCAACGCGCTGACCACGGGCGCAGGCATACGCCCGAAGGCCCTCGAGACCGACGCTCCGCCCGAGGCCCAGGCCGCCGCGCCGGCCGGCGCGCGCGGCCCCGGGATCGACAAGCTGTTCGACGACGACGGGCTCGAGTTCGGCGAGGCGCTCGGCGATCTGCTGGGCGCGCCGCTGCCCTTGCCGCTCGCCGACGTTCCCGACGAGGTCATGTCGTCGACGCCGCGGCCGGCGACGGGCCGGATCTCGCTGCGCAACCTCCCGGCCACGCCGATCCTTCCCGCGGGCGAGCTGCCGCCCGCGCCGACCGACGACGAGATCTTCGGCGACGCCGCGCAGAAGGAGTTCGGCGCTGCCATCGCCGGCGCCGACTTCGATCTCGGGCCCACGGGCGACGACTTCAGCGGCTCGTCAGGTGCGCGGCTCACGCCCTCGGCGCAGGGCGACGGCAGCGCGCCCGGGCCGGTGATCACGATCTCGAACGCGCCGTCGCCTGACGACGTCGGCGACTTCGGTGATGGGCCCGACGGTCCGTCCGGCGCGGACTCGACGCGCATCGCCGACATCGACGCCGGCCTGCTCGCGCGCTCGGCGGTCGCGGAGAAGCCACGGGGGCCGGCGCCGGGCGCGCCGGCGGCCCGCAAGCCGCAGATCCCGGGCATCTCCGACATCACGCGCCAGGTGGGCGTGCCGCTCAAGCGCGGTCCCGCCGTGGTGCGGCGCGGCGACAGGCGCCCGGCCGACGAGCCGGCGGGCGGTGGCGACTTCGACTCGCCGCAGTCGACGCGCATCGCCGACGCCCACGCGATGGAGCAGCTCGCCGAGTCGGCGATCGATCATCCCGAGGACGAGCTGCGCTTCGACCAGCCGCCGCCGGGCGCGCCCGGCATCGGTGGCGCGGTCGGCGTCGAGCTCGACGATTCGTTCTACGACGACATCGAGATCGGCAGCAGCGACCCCGAGGAGCCTACGCCGGTGGCGACGGGCAGCGAGGCGAGCCGGCGCACTACCCAGAACGTGGTGCGGCGCAACACCCCGGCCCCGGGCGTGCCGAAGCTCGTCGCGCCCGAGCCGGCGCGGCCCAGGACGCGCACGCGGCCGCCGCCGCCGCCGACCCGGCCGCCGCCGCCGTCGGGCGTGCCGGGCGGATTCGCCGACAGCGAGGAGCCCGAGTCGATCGAGATGACCGCCGACGAGCCGGAGGCCCGCGATGACGCCGCCGCCGCCGCGGAGGCCGTGCTGGAGTCGCTCACGCGCGGCGGGCGCAGGACCGCGCCGCCGTCGGTGGCGGCGACGCCGACGCTCCCGAACGGCGACGAAGGCGACGGGCCGACGACCTTGCTCCTGCGCGACGCGGTGTCAGTACCCGTGCCGGCCGCGCCGGTGGTGCCGATGGCACGCTCGCCGCGGCCGACGCCACGGCCGACGCCACGGCCCACGCCGCAGCCGCAGCCGCCGCCGCCGCCGAACCGGACGCCCACGATTCCGCCTCGCATGGCGGCAGAGTCGGCCACCCCCAGCGTCGTCATCGAGCTGAACGCGCCCAGCGTCGTCGTCGATACGGACGCGCCCGCCGCGCTGCTGGGGACGGACTCCACGACCGTCGTGGCCGAGTCGGAGGTCGCCGAGGTTCCGTCGTTCGCCGTGGACGAGACCGCCGAGGCTGCCTCGGTCGAGGTGGCGGCGGCGATCGAGCCCGCGCGCGCGCCTGCCGAGGCGGAGGCATCGGCGAAGAGTCCGCTGCCCGAGCCGGTGCCCCCCGGGCTCGAGTCGGGCGCCGTACGGGTCCTCGATCTCCCGCAGCTCGACCTGGATCCCACGCAGTTCCGCTTCCTCGAGGCCACCACGCCCAACGAGGCCGGCGTCCGCGCGGGCGCGGAGGAGCGGCAGGCCGTGCTCGAGAAGGAGCTCGCGCTGACCGAGGCGCCGGTCGCGCTCGCACGCCTGCGCTTCGAGGCCGGCCGCGCCGCGCTCGCCGCCGGCGATACGACCGCCGCGCGCGATCACTTCGAAGAGGCGCTCTCGCTCGATCCGGGCAGCGCGCCGGCCGCGCGCGCCCTGCGGCGCCTTTCCAGCCAGCTCGGCGTGCTGCGCGACGCGCTCCGCTTCATGGACGTCGAGCTGTCGCTGCTGCCCGACGGCGAGGAGCGCCGCCTGCTCTCGGCCTGGCGCGCGGATCTGCTGATCGCCGCGGGCGAGCAGGACCTGGCGCGCCTCGTCCACGGCGAGCTGCTCGACCGCCGCCCCGACGACGTCCGCGCGCTGCTCGCGCAGCTCGAGCTCGCGTTCGCCGACGACCGCGACGCCTTGCTGTGCGACACGCTCGCGCGCACCGCCACCCAGGTCGTCGATCCCAGCCTCGCCGCCGGCCTGCACGCGCTGCGCGGGCGCGTGCTCCTGCGCACCGGCTCCACCGAGGAAGCGCGCGTCGCCCTGACCACCGCACGCACGACGGCGGGCGAGGGCGCCCCCGAGGCCCGCGCCGCCGCGCTGACGCTCGCGCGGCTCGAGCTGGCCGCCGGCCGCCCCGCCGAGGCCGCCACGTGGAGCAGTGCGTTCGTCGACGGCACCGCCGACGCCGGGCTGGTGGCCGCCGTGCACCGGCGGCGGGCGCGCGCGCTCTCCGCCGCAGGCGACGTGCCCGGCGCGACCGCGGCGCTCGAGAGCGCGCTGGCGGTGGCCCCCGGTGATCCGATCGTGCTCGAGTCGCTCGCGCGCGCCTACGAGGCCGCCGAGCGGCTCACCGACGCCGTACGCGTGCTGGTCGCCTGGTCGGAGATCGAGCCTGACGCCACCACGCGCGCGCAGGTGCTGCGCCGCCTGGCCGGGCTGCACGCGCGCCTCGCCGATCCCGCGGCTGCGGCCGCGGTCTGGGCGCAGGTCGCCGAGGTCGATCCCGCCGACGCCGACGCGGTCGCCGACC
>JBKJOI010000899.1:0-10116 GCA_046595695.1 Haliangiales bacterium
TCGAGATCGTCGAGGCCGTAGGCGTTGCGCAGGCGCTCGTCGCGCAGCACCAGCACGCCGAGCAGGAGCTCCTGCTCGCCCTGCGCCGCCGCGCCGACGGTCAGCACGGGCACTGCCAGCGACGCGTGGGTGTCCTGCAGCGTGCGTGCGACCGCGTCCAGCTCGCCCTGCTCCTTCTCGGGCGCCTTGCCGCTGCGCGACGACGCCTCGAGCGAGAGCAGCTCGCGCTCGAGCGCCTCGAGCATGACCGGGTTCTCGCGCACGCGCTCGAAGAAGGCGCGCCGCGCCACCGCGTCCAGGCGCTCCATCGGGCGCGGCCCGACGTGGCCGATGAGATCGTAGCCGGCGCCGTCGGCGTCGAGCAGGTAGATGGCGGCGTGGGTGACGCGGCGCGACTCCTCGAGCGTGGCCAGCGAGCGCCGGATCATGTCGCGCACGTCGATCACGTTCATGAGCTCGCGGCGCAGGCCGTCCATGCGGTGGCGCAGGTCGCCGCGCTCGGAGAGCAGCCAGCGGTTGATCGAGGTCTCGAGCAGCGTGCGCACCGGCTCGAACAGGATGAGGATCACGAACGACGCGACCAGCGTGTTGACGATGAAGATGCCCTCGATCTTGCCGCCGCCGATCCACGCGATCAAAAGGCCGTAGACGACCGAGAGGATGACCACCAACGAGCCGAGCACGACCATCTTGCCGACCAGCTCGTTGAGATCGAGCAGCCGGTAGCGGAACAGCGTCTGGGCCAGGAAGTACAGGTAGAGCAGCGTGAGCACGTTGCCGATGGCCGGCACGGTCACGCCCAGGCGCGGCAGGAAGTCGGTGATCGCCAGCGTGGTGACCACGAAGCCGCCGACCATGAGGTAGCGGATGCGCGCCTTCTCGACGCGCGTCAGGGTGCGCCGGTACTGCATGTAGAGATCGAAGACGCAGCGGTAGAGCGCGCCGAACACGTAGACCGAGAACGGGAACTGGAACCACAGCTCGTGGTGGATCGGCTTGCCGATAGCGCCGTAGACGAGCAGCCCGCACCACGCCGCGGTCCACGCGTAGGTCACGCGCAGCGAGCGGCGCGAGCCGCCGACGGCGGGCTCGGCCAGGAAGGCGCGGAAGAAGCGCGTGGCGCTGGTCGGGATGAACGCGGCGGGGAAGAACGCGGCCCACGACCACCAGTCGCTCTCGAGCACGACCGCGAGGAACGACAAGAGATAATAGAGCGCCAGCGTCAGCGTGAACGCCGCGAACGAGGTGTACGTGGCGCGGCGGCGGTCGCGCAGCAGCACCGAGGCGCCGATGGCGACGGTGACGAGCGCCGACAGCAGCGGCGATAGCGCCTGGATGTTCATCGTGAGGCTGGTCGACGCTGGCCTGGCGTCGGCCACGATCGTACCATGCCCGCCGGGGCCAGCCAGACGATGAGCGGCAGCGGAAGTAGACGATGAGCGTGGACGCCCGAGCCGGCGAGCGTCTGCGCGCGCTGCCCAAGATCGACGAGCTCCTGCGCCGGCCCGAGCTCGTCGCGCTGCCCGAGCACGAGGTGCCGAGGTGGGCGCTCGCGCAGGCGGCGCGCGCGCTGGTCGACCAGCGGCGCCAGGCGATCCTCGGCGGCAGCAGCGGCAGCGGCGGCGAGTCGGCCGAGGTCACCTCCGCCGCGGTCGAGCGCGCCGCGCGCGCCCTGGCGCGGCCGTCCTTGCGCCCGGTCGTGAACGCGACCGGCGTCGTGCTGCACACGAATTTCGGGCGCGCGCCGCTCGCGCCCGAGGCGATCGCGCGCGTCGTCGAGGTCGCGCGCGGATACTCGAACCTCGAGTACGACGTCGACGGCCGCGAGCGGGGCTCGCGGCACGCGCACGTGCGCGCCGCGCTCGTCGAGCTCACCGGCGCCGAGGACGCGGTCGTCGTGAACAACTGCGCCGCCGCCGTGCTGCTCGGGCTGGCCGCGCTGGCCGAGGGCCGCGAGGTCGTGGTCTCGCGCGGCGAGCTGGTCGAGATCGGCGGCGGCTTCCGCGTGCCCGATGTCATGCGCCTGTCGGGCGCGCGCCTCGTCGAGGTCGGCACCACCAACAAGACCCACGCGAGCGACTACGCGGACGCGATCGGCGACGCGACCGGGCTCCTGCTCAAGGTGCACCGCTCGAACTTTGCGCTCATCGGCTTCACCGCCGAGGTCACGCTCGCCGAGCTGGTCGAGCTCGGCCGCGCGCGCCAGGTCCCGGTCATGCTCGATCTCGGCTCGGGCGCGCTGGTCGAGCTCGCCGCCGCGTCGGGCGGCACGCTGCCCGCCGAGCCGAGCGTGCGCGCCGCGGTCGCCGCCGGCGCCGACGTGGTGTGCTTCTCGGGCGATAAGCTGCTGGGCGGGCCGCAGGCGGGCCTCCTGGTCGGCCGCGCCGCCGCGATCGCGCGCGTGGCCAGGCATCCGATCATGCGCGCGCTGCGCCCGGACAAGCTCACGCTCGCCGCGCTCGACGGCACGCTCGCGCTCTACCGGCGCGGCGAGGCCACCGCCGCGGCGCACGTGCCCGCGCTGCGCCTGCTGTTCGCCTCCGAAGCCGTGCTGCGTGCGCGCGCCGAGCGGCTGCACGCGGCGGTCGGCGCGGTGGCCGGCCTCGGGTGCGAGGTCATCGCCACGACCTCAGCGGTGGGCGGCGGCGCGCTGCCGCTGGCCGCGCCCGCGTCGTGGGCGCTGGCGCTCCACGCGCCCGATCGCCGCCGCTCCGCCGACGATCTCGAGGCCGCGCTGCGCGCCAACGACCCGCCCGTGATCGGGCGCATCGCCGAAGGTCGTCTGCTGCTCGACGTGCGCACGGTCCTCGACGACGACGAGCTCGCCGTGGTCGCCGCCGCGGTGCGCAGGCTCGCCGCGCCTTAGGCCTGTGGAGTTCGAGGCTGGAGCTGGAGTTCTGGAGCCGGAGCTGGAGCTCCGCAGCCGGCCGCGTCCGGGGTCTTGGCTCCGGCGCGGGGGAGCAGAGCCAGAGGCTGATGGCGCGCGTGGGACACGCACCCAGGACGGCGGGGGAGCGCGAGGCCGTGCGGCAGGTGATCGGAGCGGGAGCGTAGTGCCGGGCCGGCAGTAGACGGGCGCGAGGGCGGGGTACTGCCGGGCCGGCAGTAGACGGGCGCGAGGGCAGGATCGCGTCGTCGTTTCTTGGAGCGATCGCGCAGAAGAGTGCAGATTGTTCTTGACGTCTCCCGTGGGGTTTTCGGGTTCGCCATCGGTGCGAGCGTCGGTGGGTTCGCGTGCGCGGCGGGCTCAGGCAGGGAAGCGCGGAGGTGCAGCCGCGCGGGCGGGGTCGCGCCCGCGTCGCGAAAGCGGCGTGGTGGGCGCGGTGGTGCGGCTGGTGAGGTCAGAAAATCGCCGGTTACAAGGAGACATGCACACGAACGCGCTGGCCACGGTTCCGTCGTCCGAGCTGACCTCGCGGCTGTACGAGCTGAGGCGGGCGGAGCGGCGGTTGCTCGTGGAGTTTCTCGAGTACCTGGGTGAGGTCGACCGACGGCGCCTATACGCGGAGTTGGGCTTCTCGAGCCTGTTCGTGTTCCTGAGTCAGCACCTCGGCTACTCGAGCAGCGCGGCGTACCGTCGGTCGACGGCTGCCCGGCTGATCGCGCGCTTCCCCGTCGTCGCCGAGTGCCTCGGCGATGGCCGGCTGAGCTTGACCACGCTCGTCGAGCTGCGCGACGTGCTCGACGGCCCCGGCCGCGAGGAAGTCCTCGCGCGCGCCGCAGGCCGCAGCGAGGACGAGGTGAAGCGGCTGGTCGCGGCGCTCCGGCCGCGCCCGGCGGTGCCCGATTCGCTTCGGCGGAAGCCCAGCCGCGCCGCGGATGCCCCGACCGCGGAGTCCGCGCCCGCCGCCGCGGCGCCCGAGGCGCGGACCGGCTCGGCCTCGATCGATGCGCCGCCGCGGGCGCGCATCGCACCGCTGTCGGCGACCCAGCACCTCTTGCGGGCGACCGTCTCGGACGAGTTCGTGCGTGACCTCGAGGCGGTGCGCGCGGCGCTCGGCCACAAGCTGCCCGGGTGCAGCCTCGAGGCCGTCCTGCACGAATGCATGCGCGTGACGCTGGCCGCGTGCCACAAGCGACGCCGCGGCGCCGGGGCGGCGCGGCCGGCAGCGGCGAACGAGAACCGCGACGGCGCGACCGTGCCGGCAGCGAAGAACGACGATCTCGATGTGCCGGCATCCCGACCGAGCCGCTACGTTCCCGCGGCGGTGCGCGACGCGGTCTGGCGGCGCGACGGCGGGCGCTGCACCTTCGTCGGTACCGGCGGCCACGTGTGCGGGTCGACCTTCCAGATCGAGGTGCACCACGTCCAACCGTTCGCCCGCGGCGGCGCCGCCACCGTCTGCGGGCTGGCGCTCCGGTGCCGAAGCCACGACCTCCATGAAGCCGAGCGCGACTTCGGCCGCGAGCACGTCGAGCGCGCCATCGCGCGGGCACGCGATCAGGATGCTGCCGCTCCGCGGCAGGCGCGCCTGTTCTGACCGGTCTGCAGCCTCAGAGCGCAGGCAGGCCGCTGCCGCCTCCTGGTCGAGTCGAGGCCTGAACCCGTCGTCAGGCCTTCGCCGGCAGCTTGGCGAGCTCCTCGTACAGGAAGACCGCGCCGCGCATGGCCTTCTTCCAGTCGCCGATGTGCAGGCTCTCGTTCTCCGAGTGCGCGTTGCAGAGCGGATCCTCGAGGCCGACCAGCAGCGCGGGCGCGCCGCCGAAGGCCTCGGCGAACGGGCCCACGAACGGGATGGAGCCGCCCGCGCCGATGAACGCGACCTCGCGGCCGAAGCCCTTGGCGAGCGCGCGGCGCGCCGCCTCGAACGCGGGCCCCTCGGGCGCGCACATCCACGCCGAGCCGGTCGACTCGACCTCGACGCGCAGCTGCACGCCCCACGGCGCCACCTTCTTCACGTGGTCGACGATGAGCTGGGCGCACGTCTCGGGCACCATGTCGGGGACGATGCGCAGCGAGATGCGCGCGCGCGCTGATGGCACGATCTGGTTCGACGAGCCGAGGATGGGCGAGGCCTCGAGCGCGATCACCGTGATGGCCGGACGCACCCACATCTTCTCGTAGACGGAGAAGCCGGCCTCGCCGACCTCGTGCACGCCGGCGAGCACGCCGGCGTCGGAGCGGAACTTCGCGTCGTCGAAGGGCAGCTTGGCGATCTCGGTGCGCTCGAGCGCCGAGGGCGGCTTGACCTGCTCGAGCAGCCCGGGGATGGCGACCGCGCCATGCTCGTCGGAGAGCGTGGCCAGGATCTTGGCCATTGCCTGCACCGGGTCGGCGACCGGGCCGCCCAGCATGCCGCTGTGCACCGGGTGATCGAGCGCCGCGACCTCGACGAACACGTTGACCAGCCCGCGCAGCCGGTAGGTGAGCGACGGCAGGCCCTCCTCGAGGTTGGCCGTGTCGGTCAGCACGATCACGTCGGAGCGCAGCATCTCCTTGTGCTCCAGCAGGCAGGCCTCGAGGTGATCCGAGCCGATCTCCTCCTCGCCCTCGACGATGAGCTTCACGTTGCAGGGCAGCTTGCCGGCGGTCGCCAGCCACGCCTTGATCGCGGCCAGGTGGATGACCACGCCCGCCTTGTCGTCGGCGACGCCGCGGCCGTAGAGCCGACCCTCGCGCATGGTCGGCGTGAACGGCGGCGACTTCCAGTGCGCGTCGCGCCCGGGCGGCTGCACGTCGTGGTGCGCGTACAGCAGCAGCGTCGGCTTGCCCGGCGCGCCCAGCCACTCGCCGTACGCGTACGGGTGCGCGCCCGGGATCTCGAGCAGCTTGGTGTTGTCGAGCCCGGCGGCCTTCATGGCGTCACGGACCGCCTCGGCGCTGCGGCGCACCTCGGCCTTGGGGTAAGGATCGGCGGAGACGCTCGCGATCTTGGACAGCTCGATCAGCGTCTTCAGGAAATCATCGAAGTGGTCGTCGATGTAGCGGGCGGCGCTTTCTGACATGCGCCGCACTCTATCACCGGCCCGGGCGGCGGTTTCGCACCGGTGAGCAGGGGTGGGCGCAGGCGGCACACGCAAAAGAAGCGGGGCGGTTCACTGCTGAAAAGTCGAATCCTTCAGCGCTTCTGCTAGATTTCGGACAAGTGGTTGAATCCGACGTCTCCCTGGATCTCGTCTCGGTGCCCGCAGAGGCCGCCGAAACCGTGCCCGCGCGCGCAGCGCGGCGGATCATCGCCGTCGGTGGGGGCAAGGGTGGTGCGGGCAAGTCGTTGCTCGCGGCCAACCTGGGCATCTTCCTGGCCACGCTCGGCAAGCGGGTGGTGCTGCTCGACGCCGACCTGGGCGGCGCCAACCTGCACACCTTCGTGGGCGTGGAGAGGCCGCGCGTCACCCTCGGAGATCTGTTCGAGAAGCGGGTCGCGCGCGTCGAGGACGTCGTGGTCGAGACGTCGATCCCCGGGCTCGGCCTGGTCTCCGGCGAGGGCGACCCCAGCTGGATCGCGAACCCGCGCCCGGCGCAGAAGTTCCGCCTGCTCAACCAGGTCCAGCAGCTCGACGTCGACTACCTGGTCGTCGATCTCGGCCCCGGCTCGGGCATCAACGCGATCGACTTCTTCCTGGTCGCCGACGTCGGCGTGCTCGTGGTCGTGCCCGAGCCGACCTCGGTCGAGAACACCTACCGCTTCCTCAAGAGCGCGTTCCTGCGCCGGCTCAAGCGGGCCGGCATCGAGCCGCCGACGCTGGCGGCGAGCGGCTTCGAGGGCGGCGTGCCCGGTCCGCTCGATCTGTACCAGGCCGCGCGCGAGCGCGACGAGGTGCTGGCCGCGCGCATCCTCGTCGAGATCCAGGGCTTCCGTCCGCGCATCGTCGTGAACCAGGTGCGCACGCGCTCCGATCTCGACCTGGGCCCGGCGCTGACCGCGGCGGCACGGCGTCGCCTGGGCCTGGTGATCGACGATCTCGGCCACCTCGAGGCCGACGACGCGGTCTGGCTGGCGGTGCGCAAGCGGCGCCCGCTGCTCGTCGAGCACCCCGAGTCGCGCGTGGCCAAGGGCGTCGAGCGGGTGACGCGCCGGCTGCTCGCGCTCGAGCAGGAGAAGCCGATCTCGGCGGCCGCGGCAGCCGCGGCTGTGCGTCCGCCGGCGGATCCGACCCACTACGACGTGCTCGACATCGATCCCGCGGCCACCGACGAGGAGATCCGCCGCGCGCACCGACGCACCCGCGAGATCTACGGCCACGACTCGCTGGTGGTGTGCGGGCTCTACGATCGCGAGCGGCTGTCGGCCTTCCACCTGCGCATCGAGGAGGCCTACGACACGCTCATGGAGGGCGAGCGCCGGCGCGCCTACGACCAGGCGCTCTTCCCCGAGGGGCTGCCGCGGCGGCGCGCCGGAGCGATCGCGGGCACCAGCACCGGGGCCGCCTCGGGCGTGGGCGTGAACAGCACCGGCCCGGTCGTGGTCGGCAACGAGAGCCGCGCGTCCTCCGACGAGAACCGGGCCGTCGTGCCGCACGCGGCGGCCGTGGCGCCGGTGCCGACCAACGAGTTCGACGATTCGCAACCCACGGGTGTGCGCATCCCGCCGCCCGAGCTGAAGCTCGATCCGAACGTCGACGTCACCGGGCCGCTGCTGCGGCAGCTGCGTGAGTCACGCAGCATCGAGCTGCACAGCATCTCGCAAAAAACCAAGATCGGCGTCGGATACTTGCGCGCCATCGAAGAAGAGCGCTTCGATCTGATGCCGGCCGTCGTCTACGTGCGCGGGTTCCTGGTCGAGTACGCCAAGTTCTTGCGCATCGATGTGAAGCGCGTGCTGGATACATACCTGGTGCGATACAAGGCAGCGCGCGCCGAGCTGGACGGAGAAAAGGGATAGCGATGCAAGAGGGCTGGGCGACGGGAGAGACCGTCGCGGGCCGGTTCGAGATCGTCGCGACGTACCCGGGGGGCTGGGCGCGGGCGCGAGCGGGGCGGGCCGGCGACGCGGACGTGAACGAGGACTCCGTGCTGGTGGCTCGGGTACCAGCCGGCGGCGCGGCCGGCCGAGCCGCGCGGCGGGTGCAGCGCGTCGGCGCGCCCGGCATCGTGCCGCCGCGCGCGCCCGAGGGCGACGTGTGGCTGAGCGATCTGCCCGGGGAGGCCGTCGCGGGCGCCGGGCCGCTCTCCGAGGACGCGCTCTTGACCCTGGCGCGTGACGTCGGCGTGGCGCTGGCCGCCGCGCACGCGCGCGGCGTGGTGCATGGCGGGCTCCGGCTCGAGGCCGTACGGCGCGTCGATGGACATTATGTGGTCGTGGGCGCGGGCGTGGCCAGCGCGCGCGGCGAGCGGATCGACGAGCGCGCCGACGTCCAGGGCTTCGGCCAGCTCCTTTACCACGCGCTCACCGGCGCACCGCCCTTCGAGGTTCCCGCCGAGCAGGTGTCGCCGCGCTTCCGCGCCACCGTGCTGCGCTGCCTGCAGCGCGATCCCGAGCGGCGCTACGGCAACATCGCCGAGGTGCTCAGCGCCCTGGGCGTGGGCGGGCTCGACGCGGCGTCGGTGGCGGCGCGGGCGCGCGGGCGCGGCTGGGTCGGCTGGGCGGCGGCCGCGGCGGTCGCGGTGCTGCTGGCCGGAGGCCTGCTCATCTGGCGTCCGTGGCGCGCGGGTGCGCAGGGCACCGGGGGCAGCGCCGGCGTGGGCGCGGCCGGCGACGCGGGTGCCGAGGGTGCCGCGGGCGTCGCGCGGCGCATCGCGCGGCCGGTCGTGGTCGTCGCGCCCTTCGACGGCAGCAAGATGGAACCGCAGCACGCCTGGATCGCGCGCGGCCTGCGCGAGCTGGTGGTCGCGTCGCTGTTCGACTCGGGCTCGCTCGAGGTCGCGCGCGCCAGCTTGCCCGCCGAGGGCGCGGTCGCCGCGGCCAAGCGCGCCGGCGTGGATCTGATCGTTCAAGGCAGCGTGGAGCCGCAGGGCGACACCTGGGTGCTCCACGTCAAGCTGGTGGACGTTCGTGGCGGCGCGCTGCGGCTGGCCGAGCGCGGCGCGGCGCGCGGCATCGACGAGGCCATGGCGCGAGGTACGCAGCTCGCGGCGGCGGTGCGGCGCGGTGCCGAACCGGCGCGCAGCGGCGATGCAGGCGCGGCGCCGGGACCGCTCGCGGCCGGGCTGGCGCCGTCGTCGACGACGGCGTGGCGCGAGCATGCGCGCGGGCTGGACGCGGCGGCGGCAGGAGATACGAAGGGCGCCGAGAGCGCCTTCCGGGCGGCCATCTCGGCCGACGCGGCCTGGCTGTCGCCGCGCGTCGCGCTGGTCGAGGCGCTGGCGGCCGCGGGTCGGACCGACGACGCGCGCGTCGCGGCGGCCGAGGCGCGTCCGCTGGCGGCGCGCGCCGGCGAGCTGTGGTCGCTGTGGCTGGACGCGGCGGCGGGCGGCGATCTGGCCGCGCGCACGAAGGCGCTCGAGGCCCTGCGTGAGCGCTTCCCGCGCGACGCTGAGCTGGCCGCCGGGCTGACCGCGGCGTACCGCGAGGCCGGGCGCGCCGACGCCTGCCTGGCCGAGGGCAAGCGCGCGCTCGCGCACGCGCCCGACGCGCCCATGGTCCACCGCGAGCTGGTCTGGTGCGAGCTGCTCGCCGGCAACGAGGCGGCGGCGGCCGCCGAGGCCGAGGCGTACGCGCACGCCGCGGGCGAGCGCGCCTGGGAGCTGGTCGGCGACGTCGCGCTCCTGCGCGGGCGCTACGGCTCGGCGCGCGAGGCGTGGAAGCGCGCCGCGGCGGCGGGGGCGGGCGGGGCGACGGCCAAGCTGCCGCTCGCCGAGTGGTACGGCCGGGGCCGCTGCGTGCAGGCGGCGTCGTCGGCGCGGCGCGCGACCGTGCAGCTCGCCTCCAGCGATCGTCAGGCAGCGGCGCTGGCGGCGCGCGTGTGGGCGCTGGCCTCGATGGCCTGCGGCGACTACACCGGTGCGCGCGAGGCGCAGGACTTCTCGGAGCGACGCCTGCCCGGCAGCGGAGCCGGCGAGGGCATCGCGGGGACCATCGCCGGGAATCGTGGCTCGGCCGGGGCGTACGCGCGCGGCCGCAAGCGCGTGCAGGTCGGGCCCGGTGAGGTGCTGCCGCCGCTCGAGCGCGCCGAGCGCTGGGGCGCCGTGCTCGCGGCGTCGCGCTCGGAGAAGCAGGGCAGCGAGGCGCTCACCGC
>JBKJOI010000214.1:0-4220 GCA_046595695.1 Haliangiales bacterium
CATGCGCGCCTACGACGTGTTCGGGCTGGTCTCGCGGCGCGTCGCGCACGAGGTCGCGCCGTCGCGGCCGCGGCCCGGGCACCAGAAGTGGGCGCCGGCACAGATGGTGCTGGAGACCGACCCCACGTTCATCTTCTACTGTTACCAGATGCACCGCAGCCCCACGCAGTATCAGCTGTGCGGCGAGGCAGGCTTCTTCCGCGCGCGCGGCTACGAGGCGTGCACGATCCATGTGCCCGGCCTGCGCGAGAGCGGCGAGTACTACACGTTCTTGAAGAAGAAGGAGCGCGACTTCCCGTGTCTGGGCACCGCCGCACGCTAGCCATCGTCGCGGGCGCGCTGGTGCTGGTGGCCGCGCTCCTGGGCCTGCGGCGCGCGCTCGCCGAGGATCCGCTGGCGCGCCTGCAAAAGGACGAGCTGGGGCGCCACGGCTCGTGGTGGTTCCCGCGCGGCGGGCCCTACATCCTGGGCTTCGACGCGCCCGGCGCGGCCGAGCTCGAGATAGACGGGCAGCGCGTCACCGTGGGTGCCGGCCGCGCCGCGCAGCGCGTCGTCTATACCGCGGGCGCGCACGCCGTCACCTTCCGCGGCCCGCCCGGCACACGCCTGCTGTGGCACCCGCCCGGACGCCGCGGCGCGCTCGAGTACGTGCCGCCGTCGTCCTTGTCGCCCGAGCCGCCCGAGCGGGCCAGCTTCGGCAGCGGCGCGGGCGCGTCGCGCGGCGACGCGGCGATCGCGACCCTGATCCTGCTCGTGCTCGCCGGCGCCGCCTTGCTGCTGGCGCGGCCCAAGCTCACCGATCGGCGCGCGCTCTGGGTCTTCGGCGGCGTGTTCGTGCTCGCGTTCGCGGTGCGCCTCGCTGGCCTGGGCGGCGCCGGCCAGACCTGGGACGAGGACGAATACTGGTCGAGCGGGCGCAACTACCTGGTGAATCTCCTGTCGCTCGACTTCAGCGACGCGTCGTGGCGCTGGAACTTCGAGCACCCGCCCATGACCAAGTACGTCGCCGGGCTGGGCGCGCTCTGGCAGGACGGCTACGGCGCGGCGCGCGCGCTGTTCTCGCTGCTCTCGGCGGGCACCTGCGTGCTCGCGGCGGCGATCGCTGCGCGCCTCTTCTGCCTGCGCGCCGGCGTGTTCGCCGGCCTGGTGTGCGCGCTGACGCCGCACCTCGTCGGCCACGCGCAGATCGTCGGGCACGAGACCCCGTCGGTGTTCTTCTGGACGCTCGCGGTCTGGCTGGCGCTGCGCGTGCACGACGACGGCGGCACCACCAGCGCCCGCCGGCTGGCCTGGGTCGGCGTGGCGATCGGCCTGGCCGCGGGCACGCGTTTCGCCAACCTGCTGGTGGTGCCGGTGGTCGGCCTCGCGCTGCTCCTGCAGGCGCCCGCCGCGCAGCGCGTGCGCACGGTCGCGCTGGGCGCGCTGGTGGTGCCGGCGGCCGCGCTCGCCACCTTCGTGGCCATCTGGCCGCGCATGTGGATGCACCCGATCGCGAACCTGAGCGAGGCCTGGCAGAAGCTCAAGCTTCCGCACACGCCCGAGCCGTACCTGGGCCAGTACCTGGTCGATCCGCCGTGGCACTACTTCGTGGTCTACGTGCTGGCGGTGACACCGGTGGCGCTGCTGGTGCTCGCCGCGGTGGGCGGCACGTGGCGCGCCCTGCAGACCCGCCAGCTCGGCTGGCTGATCGTGCTGGCCTGGCTCATCGCGCCGTTCGGCATCGCGTGGTCGCCGGTGCGCCAGGACGGCGTGCGCTACGTGCTCGCGGTGCTGGTGCCGCTCGCGATCGCGGCGGGCGCGGGCGTGGATCACCTGGCCAGCGTGATCGGCGGGCTGTCCGAGCGTACGCGCCGCGCGGCGCCGGTGGTGGGGGCGCTGCTCGGCGCCTACCTGGTGGTCACCTGCGCGCGCATCGCGCCGTACTACATCGACTATTACGCCGAGCCCGTGGGCGGGGCGGGGCGGGCGCAGGCGGCGCGCCTGTTCGAGGTCGGCTGGTGGGGCGAGGGCATCGGCGAGGCGGTCGCCTACGTGAACGCGCACGCGCCTCCCGATGCGCGCCTCTTCAAGCTGCTGCAGCCGACGCACGTGAACTGGTTCCGCGCCGATCTGTGGAAGCGCGAGGCCGGCGCGCCGGCGAGCGCCGAGTGGATCGTCGTGAACCAGGCCGGGATCTACGCGAACGACGCGCAGCCGGGGCGCCCGCGCTTCACGCTGCCCGTGGACGCCGAGCTCGTGCACGAGGTGCGCGCCGGCGGCGCGAGCCTGGCGCGGGTCTACCGTCGACCCGCGCGGGCACCGTGATAGGTTAACCGCGCTGTGGAAGGCGTCCTCGCGATCCTGTTCATCTTCGGCGGTCCCATGAGCTGGCTCATCCTGCGCGAGTACTGGCGCGCTCGTGACCGCAACCTCGAGCTGATGCAGCGCGGAAACCCCCGGCAGCTGGTCGCGCTCGAGGCGGAGAAGCAGCAGCTCGAGGCGCGCATCCAGAACCTGGAATCGATCGTCTGCTCGGTCGACTTCGAGCTGAACCAGCGGCTGTCGCGGCTGGCGGCGCAGGCCGGCGCCGATGCCTCGCAGAAGGCCGTGGCGAGCGAGCACGTGAGCTCACCCGGCGTGGCCATGGCGGTGCGTGGCGCCAGCGCGCGCTTCACCGCGGCCTCGGCCACCGACGCCGACGCGACCGGACCGACCGCGGCCGTGCTCACGTCCGAGGCGCGCGTCAACTATCGCCTCGGCATGCTGACCGGCGGCCAGGTGGTGCTCGGCCGCTACACCGTCGAGCGCGAGATCGGCCGCGGCGGCATGGGCGCGGTCTACGTGGCACGCGACGCCAAGCTGGGCGAGAAGGTCGCGCTCAAGGTGATCTCGTCGGTGTACTCGGGCGAGCCCGAGGAGGCCGCCGAGCGCTTCCGCCGCGAGGTCCAGGCGGCGCGCATGGTCACCCACGCCAACGTGATCCGCATCCACGACCTGGGCGAAGACGGGCCGCTCCTGTTCCTGTCGATGGAGTACGTCGAGGGCGAGACGTTGTGGGCGCGCGTCAAGCAGCGCGGCCCGCTCGCGGTCGTGCAGGCGCGCGAGATCCTGTGCGCGATCACCGCGGGCGTCGCGGCCGCGCACGCCGCGGGCGTGGTGCACCGCGACCTCAAGCCGCAGAACGTGCTGCTCGGCAACGGCGGGCGCATCGTGAAGGTGATCGACTTCGGGCTCGCCAAGTCGAGCTTCCAGGCGGGCGCGACCGCCACCGGCGTGATCCAGGGCACCCCTGAGTACATGGCGCCCGAGCAGGTGCGCGGCCTGGCCTGCGACGCGCGCACCGACGTCTACGCGCTGGGCGCGACCGCGTATTACGCGCTGACCGGGCGTCCGCCCTTCCTCGGCGACACGCCGATCGCCATCGGCTTCGCTCAGGTGCACGACAAGCCGCGGCCGCCGCGCGAGCTACGTCCCGAGATTCCCGTCGGCCTCGAGGCCGCGATCCTGAAGGCACTCGACAAGGACCCGGCGGGCCGCTTCGCTGACGTGGACGAGCTCCGCAAGCAGTTCGCGGGCTGAGCGGGGCGGGAGCGGCGGGCCGCGGCGCGCGGACCGCGACCGCGGGGCGGATCGAGCGTGGCCGGCATCCCATCTCGTGGAGGTGCCCCATGGGTGCAACCGAGACGTCCGAGTTCCCGACGGTCAGCGAGCGTCACCACTTCTACCTGATCCTGGGCGCGATCGCCGCGATCGGGGCGAGCCTGATGACGTTCTGGTGGTTCAACACCTGAGCTCCGGAGCCGAACGACCTAGGGCTTCCACTCGTCCTTGCGGCGGCGCAGCGCGGCGAAGATCGCGTCGGGGTCGTCCTTGCCGGTGACGGCGGCCATCGTCTGCACGTCCCAGCGGAGGAACGGATTCGTCGCCTTCTCCTCGCCGAGCAGCGTCGGCACGGTGAGCTGCGCCGGATCCTTGGCGACGCGCGCGTGGCGCGCGGCGAGCGCGGCGTTGCCCGGCTCGAGCTGGGTCTCCACCGCCCAGCGCAGGTTGTGCCACGTGTACTCGTGACCGCAGTGGACCAGCGTGTCGTCGGGCAGCTCGCGCAGCCGTGCCAGCGAGGCGCGCATCTGCTCAGGCGTCCCCTCGAACAACATCCCGCAGCCGCCGCCGAACAGCGTGTCGCCGCAGAAGAGCCGTCCGACGCCCGCGCCGGCCGCGCCGCCTGCGCCGCCTGCGCCGCC